>CAZYGV010000165.1:0-2873 GCA_964647155.1 uncultured Thermoproteales archaeon
TCACCGAACTACGTATGGATAACAACAGATACAGCACTTGAAAAGTACTCAATACCTATAGTCCTCGGTATCTACGTACCAAAGACGGCTAAGACAGGTACCTCATTTAATGTCTGGATATACGTACTTAGATACAGCAAAGAAACCGTAACACTCAAGATAAGCCTCCTAACATATACCGAGTACTTCAGCGTAGAGAAGCTACAAGGAGATGAGAAGATAGACACATCGCTACTACCACCAAATGCTTGGTCTGGACCCATAGTTTACCGCGTAGATATTAGACCAGATACACCGCTAGTATGTGTAGTCTTGGATATCGTAGTATCTAGCGATATTAATGACATAAGAGCAATTAGATTAGCAATACCGATTACCGATTCAGGGGCATACCTAGTATCCGAAGTAAAGCCGTACCCAGCATTAGCAACACCAATCTCAACTAGCTTACTACCGAGACACATATCAAAAGCACTACCACTTCGCAACCTATCGAAAGTATTGCTCAGTCCAAATACACTAGCTATACTCGTAACATCCATAGTAGTGGCATCTCTAGCATTTGTTGTAGTAAAGAAACGAAGTGGAAGAAAGGTAAAGAGAAGTGTTAGTGAGGTCAGTATCACATAGGTAGAGAAGAATCCATATTAAGCATCGAAAAGTAGACACTTACTACATAGGTATGAGGTTGTTACTGGTAACAGACATACATGGAAGACTAAGAAATGTGAGGAAATTAGTTGAGAGACTTCGAAGTGAACACATAGATGTAATTCTCATTGCAGGTGACTTAACACACTTTGGCACTAAGGATCAAGCAATTGAGATACTAGCTATATTAACCGAGCTCGCACCCGTACTTTATGTACCAGGTAACTGTGATACAGTCACCATACTAGACCTCTCTGGTGATAAGTACCGAAGTGTACATGGTAAACTAGTGGATATAGGTGACTACTGTGTAGCTGGATTTGGTGGTAGTTGTCCAACACCATTTTTCACACCTCTTGAGTACCCCGATGATATTATAGAGAGTGAACTAAGGAAATTACTGAGCACAGTACAGAAACCAGTAATCTTACTAACACATGCACCACCATATGGAACAAACCTAGATTACACAGTGTCTGGAGTACATGCTGGGAGTAGAGGGATTAGAAAGATAATTGAAGAATTTAGACCAGTACTCCATGTTTGTGGTCACATACATGAGGGAAGAGGTACTGTGAGGATAGGTGAAGTACTATCAGTAAATCCAGGACCACTACAGAGAGGTTACTACGCAGTTGCTGAGCTACGTAACCTAGACGTGATATACTTAGAGTTAAGACAGCTCTAGTTCTATTTCCTCTCAACTAGGTACACTCTATGCTGTAGGAAATTCACCTTAGCTAGTACTAGGTTGGGAAAGACGTAGACCCTACCGAGGATATCCACAATAACTACATTATCTCCCTCAATCCTCAACTCTACAGCTTTATCTACGAGAACTTCCTCCTTACCCTCCCTAATCGCAATTACCTTGGACTCGCACATAGTTTTAACCACCATTACCCACAGTGAACCTACTCTTAGATTCTTAAACTAACCGCTAAGTCAGCAATAAATTACATGTACTGAATTAACCTCAGTAATGTCTCCGGTGGTTTAAGTGCAGCTGCTAAAGCACCGTAGAGAACAACGTCCTCACCAAGCGGAGTCAGAATTATCTCAGGTACCCTGTTGACAGTATACTCATGTATGTACTTCCTTATGTAGGGTATAGTTAGCTCAGGATTTTTCAACACAACACTACCACCGACAGTAATGAGTTCAGGATCGTACGTACTAACGATATTAGCGAATCCAATAGCATTAATCCTACCAATCTCCTCAACTATCTTGAGAGCAACCTCATCACCTTCCTTAGCGACAGAGTACACCAATTCAGCAGACAACTCGCCTCTAACATACGCACTGTACAGCTTACTTCGAGAAACAACTTCACGGGGCATGTTATCCATTAGGTACTTCGCGAACTTAGGAATGTTAGCTCCTGAACAATAAGCCTCCCAGTGACCACGTTTACCACATCCACATACCATAGTACCTGCAATATCAACCACGGTGTGACCAACCTCATGAGCATTACCGTCCTTACCCAGCAATAGCACATCGTCAACTATGACACCAGCGCCGATACCTGTGCTAATAGTCACGTATACTAAGTTCCTCACATTCTTACCAGCACCAAAAATCTTCTCACCCCACACAGCAGCAACACAATCATTTAAGATGTAGACAGGTTTTCTCAACATCTCATGCAGTGGAGCACCAAGCTCAATAACCTCAAATGGTAGGTTAGGAGCTTTAACAACACGACCCCTCCTAATATCTAGAGGACCTATTGTCCCCACACCAATAGCAACAACACGTTCAAGTTCACTAGCAGATACCAACTTATGAATCATCGATGATATCTGATTAACAACAGCATACTCATCACCTACCCTCGTAGTCCTCTCAACTAGCTTCTTAAGCAACCTACCCTCCTCATCCCCCAAGGCAACTCTCAAATTAGTAGCACCGACATCAATAGCAATAGCTAACCTCATGTACTCACCCAAGTATGATGTACCTTGAGACAAAGTTAAATATATTCTAGATAAAGGGAAAGAGATTCCTTTCCCTTGTAGAAATATAACTATATATCCTCATGATGTAGAAATATAGATTAAGGGGATGTGTAGATAGATTATTGGTGTATCGATGATTGAGCTAAGTACCAATGTAGTTCTTGCACTTGGACTTATATGTGCTTTCTACATAGCTTGGTGCCTAGGTGCTAATGATGCAGCAAATCCAACAGATACAACTGTAGGTGCTGGAGTACT
>CAZYGV010000166.1:0-2839 GCA_964647155.1 uncultured Thermoproteales archaeon
CCTTAATGATGTACTTTCCAACCAAATGTGTATTTGGTCTCTTAGTACCGAATCTCTGATGACCATAGAACGAAGGTAGACCACCAAGAGAATCCAACTCTTTCAAGATAGTACTTATTCTATGCTCAATTTCGCTCTCGTTCAACTCAACACATCTAATTACTATGCGAAAGTGATTACCGAAGATACATGATGGTGTAAAGGGTCTGTCACTAGCTACGGGAACTTTAATGCTTATGTTGTTCGGAAGCTGCATACTTCTCAACTTATGCGGAGCAACACCAAATACGCTAACAACTTGAGTAGTGACAGCAAAGGCATCCTTGTAACCACCCCATGAAATCCTAGAGAAGTCTATACTCAACCTCTTCACCAACTCCCAAACAGCTCTCAAAGTATCCACACCACGCTTCTCAAGAACAAACCAAGTCCAAGGACCAGGTCTAACACGTTTACTCAAATCAATAGGTACTTCAGCACCAACCTTCACAACCTCACCATCTAAGAGCATTTCCTCAACGATAAAATCTTCGTACCTACATCTAATCCTACCGCCAATACCTTCGGTATCAGTAGCAAAGACTTCCAAACCCATGAATCTCTCCAACGCATCAAAACTACGCAGTACCAAGAGCCTTCACCTCACAAAGCATTTTAGAGAGGAGCTTGTAGTACATGGTGATAGTAACTGGTGATCACTATGGAGGAGTCAAAGGAGTTAAAATTTATTCGTGAAGTACTACCACAAGTAGCTCCAACATCAGCATATTCACTTCTACTCGATACCCTAATTAAGATACTGAAACTACTAAACCAGGTAAATCGCAAGCTAGAGGACGTGGATGTAAGGCTTAAAAGAATTGAGGAGCTACTTCAGAAAAGGGAAAGTGAGGAACTACGAAGAGGGGCTACATAGGGCTTATGAGTTATGAAGATCTTATACTCGTTGAAAATCTAAGAAATGACTCTAGAGAGCTTAGGGTATTTTCGGTACCCAAAAAACACATAGTGCTCCTACCATTTTGGTGTATAATCTCTGCTTACTTCCTCTACATATGTACATATGTAGCTAAACACCCAGAAGTACTGAGAGAAGCTAAACCTGCACCCGCTGAATTAGCTATAGGGCTCATTGTAGATCTGCTGTACCTAGGCGTGACAATGTACATACTACACTCAGTAATTAATGACTTCCTAAAGATAGTCATTGAGCGTGCACTAAAGCTCTCTGTAACCATGAAGGATATCTTGACCTCAGTTAAGAGATTAGGCCAGGAGAAGAGAATGGAAGAAAGTAGCATAGTGAAACATGTAGAGTTAGTTGAGCGATGTACATCACTCTATGAGAGGATACCATACAAAATCAAGAATCTCAAACTACTACCATCACTATTCTCGCTAATACTCCTCATTGGCTTTCTAGCTAGGAACCCACTAGCCGTGGGAACAGCAATCGCCTTTACAGCAATAGCGATAACTACTGAGGTTACGCTAACCACTAGGATGCTGATGCGCGAGTACTCCGAATTTACAGAAGCTATGAAGTATCTAGCAGAGGTGGATACAGGTGTGAAGATACTGGCGAAACATCTGAGAAATCTACAGTATGTCTTCACCTGTTTCGAAACTATAGTAGCTATAGCAGTACTACCTCTAGCATTACTTCAATCACAGCCACTAGATATAGCGACTATATACGTCCTGATGGTCATGTTGGCTATAATCTACTACCTCCATATGAAGTACCTCCTCGAGTTCTACGAAAAGTATTTGAATACACAGACAACATCTCTAGAGGCTATAATAGACTCGGTAGCAAGGTTGCTAGTACCATGAGTACTGACAACGTATTCTCACTCCTCCATCCAAGAATTCAGGAAGCTATTAGGAAGAGAGGATTCAAGAAACCAACTGAACCACAGAAAGCTGCTATACCACTGATACTTAAAGGCCATAACGTACTGATAATAGCACCGACAGGTACAGGTAAAACTGAAGCAGCAATACTACCAGTGTTCCACCTATTTTTAACTAATGAGGAAGTACGCAATGAACGTGGCATCAAGATTCTCTACATAACTCCACTGAGAGCATTAAATCGTGATTTACTCTATAGGTTAATGTGGTGGGGCTCTGAGCTGGGTATTAAAATTGGTGTGAGGCATGGGGATACCGATCAGAGTGAGAGAGCAAAGCAGGCTAGGGATCCGCCTGATATGATGATCACGACACCAGAGACCTTTCAAGCAATGTTGTCAGGTAGGGTATTGAGAAGTCATCTCTCTAAGGTTCATTGGGTTGTAATTGATGAGGTTCATGAAATTGCTGAGGATAAGCGGGGATCACAGTTGGTATTAGGTCTCGAAAGACTTAGGTACATTTGTGGTAGGGACTTTCAGGTCATAGGTCTATCAGCTAGTGTAGGTTCACCCGAAGAGGTCGCTAAGTTCATAGTGGGTACGGATAGAGAGTGTTTGGTAGTTAAGGTCAAAGCTCTTAGGTATGTTATTCTGAAGGTGGTTTGTCCTAAGCCTGGTCCTGAAGATAATCACCTAGCTGAGAAGCTGTATACTCACCCGGAGGTAGCTGCTAGGCTCAGATTAATGTACGATCTAGTTAAGGAGCATAGATCGACCCTCATATTTGTCAACACTAGGAGCATAGCAGAGGTCCTTGGCTCTCGCTTCAATGTATGGAACATAGATCTGCCAATAATGGTCCACCATGGATCGTTGTCTAAACCTTCAAGAATAATGGCTGAGACAGGTCTCAGAGAAGGCAAACTGAAGGCTCTTGTCTGTACTTCTAGTCTTGAGCTTGGTATTGATATTGGTCATGT
>CAZYGV010000167.1:0-2829 GCA_964647155.1 uncultured Thermoproteales archaeon
GGTACATGTCATATATGTACACGGGTACCTTGTGGACTGGTCTCCCATAGCTTCTGACTTGAATTTGGTACCTGGATTCTATCCCTTCAAAGAGTCCTCGTAGGAACGTCTCTAACTCAATACCTGAAACAGGTCTGTAGTGTGCAATGTAGAGTTCACCTACTTCAAATGTCTGTACAGCTCTACCGATCCTCACACCCATCTTGTAAACTCCATCTAGAGGTCCTGTGTAAGGCATCTGAACTATTCGGAGTTTCCTCAGGATAGGTAGTATCATGGGTTTTCCTGGAGTTATCTTCCTGTATTCCTCTGAACCAGGTATGATACTTATAGCTGCTAGGTCACGGAATATCTCAACGTAGATAGCCTTATCAGGTCTATCGAGATTAACATCACAACCAGTTACCTCCTGCACCTTCCTTCCTGCAACAACATTTACATCTATTGAAGTGAAGGGATGTGTTCCTCTTCTAGTGGTCCTGATGGCGAAGGTTTCATTTGAACTTAATCTGCTTGAAGCTACTTCAGCACATTTAGTAGCTATTTCATTTAAGTCAGCTCTCACAACTGCATATACAGGTAGTACTCGTGAAGCTTCGGGTATCTGCTCCTTAATCAATACTGCACACTCATCTGGATTAAGACCTAGAACAAATACGACACCGGGAAAGTTTCCCGGTTTCGCTACTACCTCTCCCTTTCCCCTTAGTAGATCCTCTATGTGAGACGCAGCTACCTCCTCCATCCCCTTAGGTGTCTTCACTATTACGCACAGCTCTCTGTACTTCTCAAACCAGCTCATAGTATCAGTCTCCTGGAACTTAATCACCAATCATCTTCGTCCAGCTTCATCACCAAGTAGGTAAGTACTTTAGACCCTAGTTTCTTTTTCTGTCTTCGGGCGATGATTGGAGGGGTTAACATGATCCATGATTGAGGAAGAGACGAGATGAGCCCTCAGCTAAGTTTATCAGCTCGTCACTAATCCGTGCTCCAGACCATCATCATCTCAGCTCTTACTCCTAGTTACCACAGATATAGCGACTTCTAAATCTTTCTTCTCCAACGAGTAGACGCAATATGATAAGTTTAGTGACTTAGCTACCTCTGGAAGTACCTCCCTAATCCTTACATCCTGTGTTGCTAGTACTATCTGTGTACCTGTCTCAGATGCTGTCTTCAGAAGCTGCTTAAGTACCTCAAGTCTTAGATCTAGATCTATGTTTGGTGTTGGGTCATCAAGTAGTACGAAACCTACATTACTCTTCATTAGCTGTGAGGTAGCTAGTATGAATGAGAACATAAGTAGTATTCTCTGACCTTCACTTAACTTCGAGAGTAGTGGTACCTTTGAACCATCAGGTCTTAGACCGTAGAAGTGGTATATGCTTCTGATGTATTCTGGGCCTGAAATGTACTCAACCTCCATGTCTACACCAGTAATATCTCCGTACCTGTATGTTGATGTGAAGAACTTAGAAACCACTTCACCAATACTCCTAATCAACCTAGCTCTGACCTTCGCCTGTACTTCACGATATAGCTGTTTAACTTCAATGAGCTTTCTCTTCAGCTCTTCTAATCTCGATATCTTTGTCAGTACCTCTCTATCCTCTAACGTACTAACTCTCTTAGCTATATCCTCTAGTTCGAGAACCTCCTTACTTACCCGACTTAATTCCTCATTTACCTCAGTTAACCTCCTACTCCGCTCTAGTAACCTGTTGAGACACTCTTCTAATTTACTTGGTGAGAACTCAAGTTCTCTAAGTTTTCTCGATACTTCATTCATCTTAGCCTCGTACTGCTTGACCTTCTCTCTCAGCTCTATGTACTCAAGTGCTTTCTCTATGTACTCCATACGTGCTCTAAGTGTCTTTATGAACTCAGTGATAGTGTTCATTTTCCTCTTCAAGCTCTCTCTAGAGCTTTCGAGATTACTTACCTTCTCGTATAATTCGTCCATTTTCTTACGTATAGTCGATATCTGTGCTTCTATCTCAGCTACTCTCGTAAGGGCTTCCTCCATACTTCGAAGTTTTGGAAGTACTAGACGATACTCCTCTAGTAGCTTAGTTAATTCAGGTGTCTTCGATTTAGCTTCCTCAAGTTTTCTAGCCACTTCACTGATCTTATTCTCGATATTATTGCTCATATCTCTACTTAGTTCACGATCACAGATAGGACAACTCACCTTAGTGCTTCTCATTAAATCAGCTAGGACCTTTCTGAGGACCTCAAGTAGTGACTCCATGAATCGCTCCTCACTAGACACATAGCTTATTTGGCGCTCAAGCTCAAGTACCTTACTACTAACCTCTTCAGAAGTTCCATACTTCTTAACTAACTCACCGTACTCACCCTTAATCCTCTCTAATGAAGCTAATTGACGTTGCAGACTAGTTAGCTCAACCCTTAACCTCTCTAACTCACCTCTATACGTAGCTAGTTCCTTAGAAATTGATAGGAGATCTTCACTAAGTTCGTACCTTCTCTCCTCAAGCTTCTTTATGACACCTTCAATAGCATCAACTACATCACGGATATTTGTAGGTGTAACTTCTAACTGAGCTAACTCAGAGCTCTCTCTATGCATTAGTAACTCATCGAGTTTAACTACGATGTTCTCTAGTAGAGCTTTAACTTCCTCAGCTAAGATGAGAGGACTTGGTTCCTCAGCTATCTCCTTAGCTAATTTATCTAGTTTCTCACTTAAACTCTCGTACTGAGCTTTAATGTGAAGTAATTCACTCATTAGCTTTCTATATTCAGATTCACGTTTTCTCAACTCAGCAACCTCACGCTTTAAGGATTCAACCTCATTTTCTA
>CAZYGV010000168.1:0-2824 GCA_964647155.1 uncultured Thermoproteales archaeon
GGATTTAGGTTGATTGTAGACGCAAGACCTATAGATGAGTACGAAGTCCTGTCTGATGCAGTAAATTCATTAACGGAGAGAATGAAGGTCTTAATAAGGTTTAAAGAAGCTATTCTACCACTTCTTGAGAAGTTAAGAGAGAGTGGTAAGAGGTTTCTAGTGTATTTAGTTCTTGAGAATGAGGTTCCAGTGAAGTTACTAATTAAAGAGGTTAGGTATTAGGTTGGTGAGGGATGATATGGTTCGGGTAGTTGTTCTAGCTGTTCCGGGAGGTGGAAAGTCTACAACATTGCAACTACTTCGGAAACTAAGACCTGAAGTAAGGGTAGTTAATTTTGGAGACGTGATGTTTGAGGTAGCAAAGAGAGTCTATGGTATACACGATAGGGATGAAATGAGGAAGAAGTTAACTTTAAGTGATTATAGAAGACTTCAGGAGTTAGCAGCTGAAGAGATAGGAAGGATTGATGGTGTGGTGCTAATTGATACTCATGCAGCTATAAAGACACCCTATGGTTACTTCCCAGGTATCCCGGAAAAGGTAATCAAGTTGATGAAACCCGATGCTATAGTACTTCTCGAGTTTGATCCTGAAATTGTTCTCGAGAGGAGATTGAAGGATTTAGAAAAAGGCAGTGAGATAACTGAGGTAGGGACAGTTAGGCAGTTGAGAAAGAGGGATATAGAGTCTCTAGATGATATTGAACAGCATCAGGAGATAGCTAAGTACTTTGCAACTGCAGCATCTGTTCTTGCAGGTTGTCCGCTGTACATAATTAACCTAAGAGGTGTTAAGCAGAATATGCCCTTTGATCACGCTCTTATAGCAGCTAAGCTACTTTCTGATCTACTTACTCACCTCACGGGAGGTAGGGGTAATGAGTAAGTTAGTTGAGTCCTATATACTGATACTGGTTGAGACAGGTAAAGAGTATGAAGTAGCTGAAGAGATTAAGAGAATTGAAGGTGTTGAAGATGTGTTGATTACGTACGGCATATACGATATCGTTGTGAAGGTAGAGACAGAGAGCTTAGAGAAGCTGAATGAGATAGTTACGAGAATAAGGAGAATTCCTGGTGTTCGACAGACAACAACACTTGTTGGTGTCGGTGTTTGAAATACTCCATTTTACATGTGTAAAGTATTCTAGTAGGGATAACACTTAAAAGAATGAGTGTCCTCTTGACATGGTAGTAGGATATGTTAGTGAGTTACATGTTACTTCCTTACATCTTTACGACAGTGAAAACAGTTAAATACTGATCATTTTGCCAACTTATATCAAGAGAAAGTTGTCATGTGGTCGATATGGTATGAGCGATGTAGGTCAAAGTGTTGTGGAGGGGATTAGGAAGAAGAGGAAGCGAGTAATAATAATGGGTGCAGGTGGTAGGGATTTTCATAACTTCAATGTTTACTTCAGGAATAATCCTGAGTATGAGGTTGTCGCCTTTACAGCAGCACAAATACCTGGAATAGAAGGAAGAGTTTATCCTCCTGAACTTGCTGGACCACTGTACCCCAACGGAATACCAATACATTCAGAAGAGGAGCTACCTGAACTAGTTAGGAAGTATAATGTCGATGAGGTAGTTCTAGCCTACTCAGACTTGACGTTTAGGGAAGTTATGGAAAAAGCATCTCGAGTTTTGGCACTTGGTGCTGACTTCAAGCTACTTGGTGTCAAGAGTACTATGTTAAGGTCCAGTAAACCAGTTATAGCTGTTTGTGCATCGAGAACAGGTGCTGGTAAGAGTACAACCTCCAGAAAGATAATCAGGTACCTACTTGAGCTAGGTGTTAATCCTGTTGTTATACGGCATCCAATGGCGTATGGTGATTTGAGAAAGAAGATCGTTATGAGAATAACGGATTACTCAGATTTGGATCGCTATGGTTGTACTATTGAGGAGAGAGAAGAGTTTGAACCATACATTGAGCTTGGTGTTACAGTCTATGCTGGTGTTGACTATGAGAAGGTATTGAAGGAAGCAGAGAAGGAAGGGGATGTGATCCTATGGGATGGTGGGAACAATGACTTTCCATTCATTGAACCAGATCTCTGGATAACTGTCGTTGACCCTCTAAGACCAGGCCAAGAAGTGGAGTCCTATCCAGGTGCTATAAATGTCATGCTTGCACAGGTCATAGTTGTGAACAAGGTCAATATTGCTCCAAAGGAGAATATCAACAAGGTGATGAAAAACATACGGAGAGTAAATCCGAGAGCAAAGATAATTCTTGCTGAATCAAGAATAATGGTCGATCATCCAGAACTAATTAAAGGTAAGAGAGTAGTCATAGTTGAGGACTTCCCCTCAGTAACACATGGTTGTCTAAGCTATGGTGCTGGCTACATAGCTGCTACTCAGTACGGTGCTGCAGAGATAGTTGACCCTAAACCATACGCTACGAGTCTTCTAAGGAAGATCTATGAACAATACCCTCAGATAGGACCTGTAGTTCCATCATTAGGTTATGGTGAAGAACATATGAGAGAATTGGAAGAGCTACTGAATAAGATTCCCTGTGATACGATAATCCTAGGTACTCCCTCAGACCTAGCTAGGTACCTAAAACTCAATAAACCTGTAGTTAGAGTCAAGTACGAGTTACATGAGTTGAATGAACCAACATTGAGAACTATAGTTGAGGAGTTCATTAGCAGAGTACGGAGAAACTCTTAAGTCAAGTTCGTGAACTTCTCTGAGTACCAGATGTTTACGACATTTCACGAATTGGTAGATTGCGTAGAGGATACTACCTGGCGTCTAAGGGGAAGAACTCTCGCTGTTTTCTTTAACCTATGTCTAGATTCAATAC
>CAZYGV010000169.1:0-2822 GCA_964647155.1 uncultured Thermoproteales archaeon
GAATAGATGTGATAACGATGCTGATCTGAACTTCCTAATTTCCGCAGGTACACTAGCTATCAGAGCATAGTTACACTTATCGAAGCACCTTCTCGAACTACATTAGTTACTACTCCATCAATGAACCAACCTGTAGAGTTACTGAAGACCAACAGAACTAGATAGTCTAGTACTCAATCATGAGAATCTCAGTACACCAAGTACACATACCATCAGTTGAGGACCATACTAGATCTCCTGAGCTCTTATTGTGGAGTAGGATGGGGTGAGTGCACTATGGATTTAGGATCTGAGAATTAGGCGAGAAAGAGGTTATAGGAATGGAGCCGGGGCCGGGATTCGAACCCGGGATTTACCGGGTCTGCAGCCCGGCGCCTTTGACCGCTCGGCCACCCCGGCTCTCTAAGTTAAAGGACAACTATTGGGTTCATATGTTTTTCGTTGATTCCTCTATGTGATCTCAATTCTTGCTGTTGCTCTACTCTCTTGCCCAGTACGGTTTCTTTAGGTATATGTAAGCACTTCTCGCAGCTATGAATCCCTGTGCTATTGCTGTGTGTATGGTCATTAAGCCACCTAGTCCACCTGTTACATCACCAGCAGCAAAAACACCAGAGATGTTCGTTCTACAGTATGAATCAACCCTTATGAACCCTCTATCATCTACATCTAGCCCTCTCTCCTTAAGTACCTCAGTTTCAGGTCTAACACCTACAGCAAATATCACAAAGTCACACTCAAGCTGCTTCTCCTCACCTGTAGCTACAGATCTCAACTTAATACTCTCCACACGTTCCCTACCAGAGATCTCAATAGGTACATAACCGAGTACGAGGTGTATAGATAATTTCCTCGCTCTCTCTACCAATACCTCATCTGCTCTAAACTCTGTCCTCCTATGAACTAGGTACACCTTAGAACATACTTCAGATAGTGCAATTGCAGCTTCCAATGCAGCATTACCACCACCAATGACAACAACACGTTGATTCTTAAACCTCGATAGATTTTGAGGAAAACCAGTTAAGACCCCTGGTAAATCACATCCAGGTACCAGTAACTTAATTGGTGATGCACCAATGCAAACTATGATTGCTCTTGCTTCAAGCTCTAAACCCTGTAAGCTCCTAACCAACTTAACATCACCATGTAGCTTATAGTCGATAACCCTATGCCCCAGGTAGATGTCTACATTCACTAACTTCCTCAAATGATCTTCAAAACGCTGAGCAAGCTCAATAGCTTTAATAGCAGGGAAGCCAAGGTAATCCTCAACAATCTTACTCGGGTAGAGGTACCTAAGAGAACCACCAAGAGCATCCTTCGCTTCAACAATTGCTACCTGTAACCCCCTTCTACCGCAGTACAGTGTAGCTGCTAAACCTGCAGGACCACCACCAACAATTACTACATCGTAAGGAGACTGCATTACAAGCACCTAGAGAAAGGAAGTAGCTCAGAGCTTTTAATCTTCTTCATGCACTCCGCAGGACCCGTTTCATCACAGCGCAGTCAAGTAAATGCAAGTGATGTAGCGCACGGCTCACGGCACAGGCTCATTGAGGGTCTCAAGACCCTCTCACCTGTGCGCAAATTATCACCTACCGCCTTAGGTAATAAACTCTACCTCAATCTCAATCATGGTGACACTCCATAACTCTCCTATCGAACATGGAGAGGCCTCAGAGCTATCTCAACTGGTTAGCCTACACCGTGCTAGAGATCGTTATCTGTATCATATATGTGTGATACTTACAGCTATATCACAACCACTTCATTCAGGAGCTTAAATTCCCTTTTGTTGAGTATGTTTAGGGATCTATATGAGATGTGATGTCTGTGGTAATGAGATGGAGTTAATTAAAAAGGATAGAGTTGGTAATAGTGTCGTCAGGTTCTGGATCTGTAAAAAATGTGGTAAAAAGTACATTGAAGAGCTCACTTCAACGCTAACTCTCTTCTAACGAGCTACTTCTATTTCCTCAACTTACTCAGTACTTCCTTTATCCCCTCAGCTATTACAGGTGCAACAGTTACCTTACTGTATGGTGTTGGTATCGTATCTGTAGCTATTATGTGATCTACTCCAGCAGACTTCATTTTCTCAATAGCTTCACCAACGAATACTCCGTGAGCGCAAGCAGCTACTACTGATGTAGCTCCTTGCTTCTTAACTTCTCTAGCTGCTAGAGCTATTGTACCACCAGTAGCTATTATATCATCAACAATTACGACATCTCTCCCCTGTACGGAGAGGGATTTTGGCTTTGCTGTAACCTCACCAGTTATCCTATCCCTACTCTTCTCAATGTAGTCATAGTTAACACCAAGTACCTCAGCAACTAACTTAGCTCTCCACAGAGCACCTATGTCAGGTGCTAGTACGAGAGGTTTCTTAAGCTTCAACTCCTTCTGTACATACTCTGCAATTAACTTCATCGAGGTAACATCGAGTGTAGGTATGTTCACTACCTGTAAGCTCTCTCGTTTATGGACGTCAACAGTGATTATTGCATCAGCACCACAACTTTCAATACATTTAAGTACTGTCTTCACACTAATTGCTTCACCTTCTCTGAACCTCTTATCTTGTCTGGCGTATGCTAGGTACGGTATTACTGCAATGACGGATCTAGCACCTAGGTCCTTAGCTGTATCGATCATCAACAGTAGCTCTACTAGGTGTTTATCCTGTGGGTAGTAGAGTGATTGAACAATAACGACATCTTCCTCCTTGATATCCCTTGGATACCTAATGTATGATTCACCGTCAGGAAATACCTTGTGCTCTATATCCATGTACGTAGCCTGTAGGTGTGAAG
>CAZYGV010000170.1:0-2791 GCA_964647155.1 uncultured Thermoproteales archaeon
GTGAAGAGACTTGACCAACACTTCTTGACCTTCTCGATAACTTCATCTTCACCAATTACGTTTAAGTATGTTTCCTGCTGTCCTGCGAATGATGCATCTGGTAAGTCCTCAGCTGTTGCACTACTCCTCACAGCAACAGGGACTTTCTCCATGTTTAGTCTTCTACAAAGCTCACGGTAAGCTTTTCTAATCTCTTCTTCAATGTCTTTCGGCATTGGGGTCTTCTCAATTAGTTCTCTAATCCTTCTAGATGCCTCCTCGTACTCCTCAGGTTTCTTCTCCTTAATGACTTCTCTCAATATCTCATAGATCTTGTCCTTGATACCTGTCTCCTCAATAAATCGCTTGTAGGCATACGCTGATACTGCAAATCCTGGTGGTACTGGTAATCCTGCCCTAGTCATCTCACCGAGGTTTGCACACTTACCACCAACTAGTGGCACATCATCCTTAGTTAGCTCCTCAAACCAGAGGATTATTTTCTTCGACTTATCAACACTCATGATGTACACCCTACTAGTACCTAGTCACCTTCCTACATCATGAGGATACCTTGATAAATACTTTACTCAAGTTCTCACTCACAAGCTATCAATGATGTAACTGAGTAGCTTTCGCACATAATCTGAGGTTAATATCACAAAGAGAGGAGAAATTTCTCTTTTCGACTTGAAATAGTTCTTAGGGAAATCCTAGAGTGCAAATCTGTACATGGAATATATTCTCTTTCCAAGCAGATACACAACTTTTTCATTGATAGACCCTAGATACGCAGCTCAAAACAACATTACATCACCTAGAGATCAGAAACGTGAAGTCTCTTCACAAGTAACATAACATTATCATATGTTTTTTACCATGTACTGCATCATTACACCACGGAGGAACAAAACCCAAGGAGGTGTGGGATATGCCATACACCTGTCCAAAGTGTGGTGCAGAGGTTGAGGCTCCAATAAAGACATGGGTACTAGCACCAAAAGGAAGGAAGGGTGTAGTCATTGGCCTATTCAAGTGTCCAAGGTGTGGAGCAACATTTAGGAAGGGTATAAAGACACAGGCTTAAATCAGTAAGGTTCGATGCAAATGCAATAAAAATAAACTCTTTGTTTTTATCTTCAACCTTCACGACTTTCCCGCTACTTTCCCTTTTACTTCCTCTAGTACGTCCTTAGCTAGGTATGCTTCTACCTTTGGCTTTTCATAGTTTTTAATGAACTCATAAATTTCATCAACTGACCTTGCTTGCTTGCATACTTTCCACAGCGGGCTCTCCTTATTTACTCGATACTTCACCTGACTTGACGTGATGTACTTCTCTACAAGACCTTTCTCTCTTAATCTCTCGAGAACATCCTTAATTACTGTGAGCAACACTGGTTGTGGTTCCACGTTAGCTAGTACAGCAACCTTCTTACAGTTAACAGTTACACAACTTCCTCTAGCGGTTTTTATGAGGTACTGAAGTGATGAGAGTACAAGCTTTACAACATCACTATAGTTCCTGTATAGGCATGTACTAGACCTCATGGTATTTAGGGGTTTCAGTTACACTATCTTGCTAACGATCTCGAATCACTATGCTCAATCTACGTAATGTTGTTTAGGTATGTCCGTGTCACGAAGTTATCACAGCGGTATCTAGAATCTATACCTATTCAGTAGCTACGTCATGTACGTTCTTGTACCTAGACCGTGTATACCTGCGTTGTAGGTACCTTTAATACCGTTATACTTAAACTCTCTATATGGTGATGATTTGAACCACCGACCAGATTGGTGATGAGGGGATACCTAGCTGATACTATATACCTACGAAGAGTCCTCTTAACACATTCATCTCCTCGTGAAGCGTACTGAGTTCACTGTACTTTATACCTAACCTGTGATGTAGTAGGACATGTGTCTGATACTCCCTTTCTATTTCACGGTATGTATTCTTGAGCTTTCTCCTCTGCTTAGGGTTAAGCGACTTAGCTCTCTCGATTAACCTCCTAATCCTCTCAACTAACTTCTGTGTACGTAGCTGGAGACTATAGATTATTACTGGTTTTAATTGCTTCAAATCCTCTTCATCAAGTGTGAGTACTGCATACACGAAGTCTATAGCTACTTCGTGTCTCTCCATGAAGTTTATGTACATTGTCTTGACTTGAGACATTACTTCACGAATTCTGTCTTCAGATTCTAGTGAGAGAATAGCTCCATCACTACACTCAATACCTAGACTTCTCACTAATTTCTCAACTCTTGAGTTAATTACCTCAAGTTCTCTCCTACTACTCTCATCTAGCTTCCTCACGTACTGTGGATTAGGTAACCTGTAGATTAGTAAATAAGCACTACTCACCATACCTACTTCTCAACCACGAAACTACTACATTTCTGAACTCAAGTACTTTTCTCAGAAATTCACCACTTATTGCATCAACTACAGACTTGGGGAGTAGTAATCTCACCGAAATACCTTGTACAGTACCTCTACCGTTACTATAGATCACGACCTCACCACTACAATTACCTAAACCTAGCTCGGTAAGTAGTTCACTAGGTATCTTCAGGTAAAGTAGCTTGTGACCCGATGATAACTCAAGTATTTGATCTACATCACTAGGTTCTCTACTGAGTTCAGTAAATATGTCTAGACACAGAAGAAGCAAGTCATTGATGATAGTTACTGTACCTACTCTAAAGGAGCCCTCGTACAGTTCACCAACGTCAGATCTAATCCACTTAATCATCAGCCCACCTCCTTCTCCTCATCAATCAGTGTGGAGAAGTTCATCACCAC
>CAZYGV010000171.1:0-2789 GCA_964647155.1 uncultured Thermoproteales archaeon
GTACGAGAGGAAATAGAGTCAACTTCATATGGACTATAGAGTTACCAGTCAGGAATATAGATCCTGAAGATATTACACCAAGTGAGCGGGGAGACCGTTTCTTCCCACTGATACTAAGGAAGGAAATAGGTACACCACCTGTAAGTCTACGGGAGATAGTACCCAGAGAACTTAAGACTATAGAGCAGAAACCAGTTATACCACCAGGAATCAAGAAGTTTACAATATTTCCCTTACCTCTAATCATAGCAATGCTGATTGTTGTGCTTACGAGTGCTACAATAGCACTAGCTCTAGCACTGAGGAGTAAAACACGTAAAAAGGTAAAGGCTGTGACCTCACCTTCAACAGAGATCGTAGTACCTACAGCAAAACCCGTGCCGCTAGGACAGCTAGGTGAAATGAGCAATCTCATTCAGGAAATTGCAAATCTTGAGGACAAAGTACGTGAGTACGAGAGCTATCTCAAGAAAGCGCGTGAGAAGTACATGAGAGGCGAGCTAAGTCATGAAATGTACAGCAAGCTAGTTGAGTACTATAGCAGGGAGATAATTAGCATGACTAGAGAACTCAGGAGATTAAAGGAGAAGGCACTAGCTCTTGGAGCTGTTAAATGTAGTAGATGTGGCACCCTCAATTTAACTCAGGAGAAGAGGTGTAGGAGATGTGGAAGAAAGCTAAAGTAAATTTACCTCCTCAAGAAGGTAGCTCTCCTCTTAGCATAGTCAAATACCTTGAGTAATAACTTCGAGTCCCTTAACCTCTGTTCAATAAATTCCTCTAACCTACCCTCCTTACTAGCTACAATCATCTCCTCAATAACCAAATCCCACAGATAGCTATTGTGAAGTACTCTCGCAACATAACTCTCCTGAAACATTCTAATTAACTCACTTGACTTATACTCACTACAAAACCTACACCTACAGCTCCACTGCTTAAGCTCTCTCACCCTATACTGTCTACCAAACTCATCGTACACAATACCCATAGAGAGAGCTGCTCTAATAGGAGTACTACCATCAGCACTAGTAACACCAAGGTAGTAAGCTATGGGAATTAGCTTGATACTAGCTAAACCACTAGCATGAAGAGGGTACTCCTCACCAATAGCAACCCTAGCACCAACAATTACATCGATAAGATGCTTGTACACATCTAGTGAAGCTGAGGAGCCCATGAGGAATGCAGCGCAACCAAAGGCAAATGCTCTAAATCCACTATCTAGAGCCTTCCTAAACCAGGTCACAGCATCTTCAAACGTACCAACCTCATAGGCACAGTACAGAGGAACCTCAATACCGTACTTCCTAGCTAGCTCCAGCATCTCAACAGCATACCTAAGACTCCTCTCAAGAGCTTGCTCCCGTAAGTCCCTAGAGAAAGACCATATCCTGTACTCCCTACCAGTAGCCTTCTTGGGAGGAACATTGATAGTCATAGCACCCTCAACAATGCAGACCCCGCAGAGCGACCTAAGAGCATTGATCAATCTAGCTGGAGTCCTCTCACGATCACTAAGAACCCACCAATTACCTGAATGCATGAGAACATGCTCGTACCCCCTCAAATCCCTAAGCAAACTAGGTGAAACCCTCTCAAAGCCAACAGTAACAGGAATATTCCTCGGTAATTGCTTAACGAAAGTTCTGTAAAACTTAAATCCAGTAACCACCATACGTGAAGATATTTCACTAGCTGGTAAATTAACCTCTTCAATGAGGTAAAGGAGGAGGCTCCGCTTAACGAGGCTTCCTCATGCATCGGCTAACTTCGGGTTCTTCATCGCCTCAGTAGACCGTCTATCAATCACCACTCAGCAAGGGTGTGTTCATCACCTAAGCCATGGGTTAGTTAAGGGTCAAAAATACTTTCTCTATGAACTATCTAACGAAGTTAATCCTTAAGTAGTGCTTTACCTGAGGTGTGCTTGAGGGATTACTGTGGCTCGTCGTAGGAGGTATAGCGTAGTTGCTGCTCTGCTGGCATTTGCTATCATATCCGTAGCTATTGTGATTGCTTACCCAAGTTTAGTAGGAGGTGGAGGTAGAGGTGGTGCTTCGAGAGGTACTGCATATACCTATGTTGGTGATCTAGAGATCAAACTGATCAATG
This sequence comes from uncultured Thermoproteales archaeon, assembly GCA_964647155.1. Taxonomy (GTDB): domain Archaea; phylum Thermoproteota; class Thermoprotei; order Thermoproteales; family B15-G16; genus B15-G16. The sequence goes on from CAZYGV010000171.1 coordinate 2,116, forward strand.
GTACTGTGATTAAATTGAGTAAGTTTAGAGGTAGGAAGGTTATTCTCGATTTCTGGGCTACTTGGTGTAAGCCTTGTCTTAGACAGCTTGAGGTATTTAGGGTATTTACTAGGGAGCACCCCGATATCGTCGTTATCTCAATTAGTGTTGAGCTTAGTGTTGAGAAGGTTAGAAAGTTCATTGAGCATTATGAATATACCTGGTTATTCGCTATTGATGAGGGTTATAGGTTGAGTAAGTACTTTGGTGTTAGGTTCATTCCGACGCTTGTTGTTATTGATGAGAATTGTAGAGTTAAAAGAATCTTAGTTGGTCTCCATGAGCTTGAAGACCTTGAGAGGATTGTGTATGGTACCTAGATCGCTCATTAGGTATATCCTCCTCGCTGTAGCTGCTCTACTCCTGATACTCAGCGTACTACTTAGAGAGTACGTGGTCTACATACCTCTACTCAAGTTCATATGCTCTGCATGTGCTGGTCTATGAGGTAAATAATGTGAGGATTCGTGGTCTTAGGTACTTGACTAGGTTAATTAGCTTCTTGACCTGGTGCGCAGTGGGTTCAGTAGTTAGGTACGTGGTACCAGCTCCATTCCTCTACTGTCATAGCTGTCCACTGGCTCTAGGTATTTGTCCTATAGGCGCTATTCAGTATGCTCTCACAATGGGTAGGG
>CAZYGV010000172.1:0-2779 GCA_964647155.1 uncultured Thermoproteales archaeon
CTTGTCCTGGTAGTACAAGTACATGGCTCATTCTATCTTTAGCAACCTTTGTCTTCACTTCAAATAGCTCACTCAGTACTGTGTCCTGTGTAGTCAGCGGGTTAACAACTAGAGTTCCTGATTTCGTTAACTTACATATTTCAGGTACATAGACCTCCTTGATCGCAACCTCATAATCTATACCATAGAGAGCGTAGAGGAGATCGTAATCTACATCATCTCCAACCAGATGGTTCTCTATGATAGCTAACACGTAGGGTTTGGCATCGACTAAATTCATGAATCTCTCATATATTGGTATGTAGTGCTTCTCTTCAGGTAATTCAGCATATTTCGAGAGTATGCTGTATACGTAGTGAGGTACCAGTACAGTATCACGGCTAACCTTATTTAGTACACCTAATTTCAATAGGAGCTCTGCATCTGTACCTGTCGCTAACTCCATTAATGCAGACAAAGTATCTAGATCAACCTCGCTACTACAATACTTTGAAAAGACTTTAAGTGCTTTTTCAGCTCTATCACCTTCATTCCTAATTCTATTGAGAACTAATTCCTCTAGGACCTTCCATAGCTCGGTAGATATGAGTGAACATAATGTATTTCTTTCCTCCTCACTTAGCTTCAACACAAGGAGGCTCATTGAGAGTATATCTCGGAATTTACTGCCATACCTTAACTTGAGTAGTGGCAGTAGCTCATCAATAGGTTCATCACCACGATACTGGGAGAGTAAGTAGCTACACTCAGCAACCTCTGGATACAATCTACAAAGCTCAATCACCTTACTCAGAATGGATGACATACTCAACTCCACACGGTAATCCATAACGGCACTAAGTTATAAACCCTAAGAACTACCTCTACAACTCAACAATCTCTTAACTAAGAACCTCATTCTACGTCTAATTCTCCTAGCTAGTAGTAGCGAGAGTACAGGATCAATCTCTAGCACAGACTCAAGTACGCGCTCAAATATGTACTTACAAGCTAAATCGCTTTCAGCAATGGCGTATCTCAGGTCAGAAATCTCAACAATACCTCTACCACTTAACCTTACTCTAGTCTTAGCCAATATCTCAATCATAGCAATTAATCCAATTAATCCACCTCTGAGGACCTCAGTAATGTACGTGAGGTATGCTGGCTCCAACACACCTACTCTCCTCAAAACCTCCCACATATAGTCCCTACCAAACCTCAATGCCTCGTCTGAAAATCTCATCAATAGAGTCTCCTCAGGTACCTCAACACCGATTTCCTCGCTAACCAGCATCCTAAGAACCTTGAGAACTCTATCTCTAACCCTGTCCCTATTTTCTAGGTATCTACACGCTAACTCCCTCAAAAACTTCCTCAAGTCAGAAACACATCTCTCAACACAATCCCTACCTAGACGAAGTACAGAATACTCACGACCACCAATCGTAACTCTGCGACAAGAACCTTCACAACGTAAGCTAGCTAAGTACTGACAGTACTCCTCAAATGCCCATGAAATAGCTAATACAGCTTCAATGAGAGAGCTGCAGTCTAATTCTCTAAGGACATCAGCTATACACCACATAAAGGCTCTCTTACTATCAAAATCAAGCATCACAACTAAATTATCAACAATGCATAGTGGTAGTAGTCCACCTAACGAGAACTTAGAATCATAGTAACACCACCTAAGGAACTCTTCACCTGTAGGAACTTCACTTAACAACCTACGTACGTACCCCTCAGTAATTACCTCTCCCTCACCATGATCAACACCGGGACAACGGTACAGATCAACAAAGATTTCCCCAGGTCTAGGAACTGCTATGTAGATGGGAAACAATCTACAGACACCTGGCCTATCACCATATATGGTACAGGTAGCTACATTACCAAGCACAACGAATGGGCAAGTCCCTGATTCTGTTGGCACAATAACACATGCGATGTCATCAATTACATCTGATAAACCTCTGTCACTAGCTATTTTCTTCAACACTTTAGCTTCCATTGGTGTCAACCTAATATAATCACTACAGCATGAACCACACCTAATGCACTGGAACCTATGCTCAATACCCTGAAATGTCAATACAATCTTCATAGAACAACCCTTACCTTACTCGGTACCTAGGTAAAACTTTATTGCTACCTCAAGTACGAGTTCTTGTTGTTTGAGGCTAAAAGTATGTCGCTATACATTGGAGACATCAGTAGTATCTTCGATGAACTGCTTAGAGTTCTCGAGAAGATAGATACCGTAGATACTAGACCTTATGTCCGTAAGCTACTTGACATCGTCTTTTCAATTCTTCACGATAGGGACAAATTACGTGAATTAGCACTTAAACTCCATGACTACTCAACTATGTTGCTAGCTGAGTGTGAGTATGTTGATGATAGGGGGAAGTACGTGAGGTATAGAGTTTGTGACCTTCTTCACATTTTACATCAGTTCGTGATAGGCCTTACAAGAGATGAAGTTGAAGATCTTGACCTTAGGAAGGAATTACCAAGCACTATAAAAGCCGTTCTCAGAGGTGAATTCTCTAGCATAAGCTACCTAGTATTTCGTTGCGCAAGAAAACTCCTTACATTAAGTAGGCAGGAGCTCGAGAGTATTCTTGATGCTATAAAGAGGATTGAGGTTTGTGGTGAAGATCCTTCCTCAGTCTTCCTTCGTAATTGTCTTGATGCTCTATCTGCCCTTATAGACGTTCTTAGGGAGGTTGAAAAGTAGTATGAGTTTGGAAGATTGCTTAAGAAAGGTGTTGGAATTACTTGAGAAAGAGAGGGA
>CAZYGV010000173.1:0-2776 GCA_964647155.1 uncultured Thermoproteales archaeon
ATTGATCTACCCTGCTTCTTCAACGTCCTCATTATATCGAATAATCTTTCAATCTCTTTCGGAGTTAGTGGACTAGTTGGCTCATCGAGGCATATAATTCTCGCATTCTCAGAAAGAGCACGAGCAATCTGGACTATCTCCTGTTCACCAACGTTCAAGTCCTTAACCTTAGCCTTAGGGTCTATGTCAACACCAAGAGTAGCTAGTATCTCCTCAGCTCTCCTAAACAACTCTTTACGATCAATGTACCTGAAAATATATTTCTTTGTCGTAGGTTCCCTACCTAGGAAGATGTTCTCAGCCACTGTTAGGTATGGTACTAGCGTTATCTCTTGGTGAATTAATGTGATGCCTAATTTCTTAGCTGTTGCTGGATTCGGTATAGTTACCTCCTTACCCTCGATGAGTATTTTACCACCGTCAGGTCTGAAGATCCCATTTAGTATCTTGACAAATGTTGACTTACCTGCTCCATTTTGACCCACTAAACCGTGTATCTCTCCGGGAAGGAGATCAAAGTTAACTCGATCTAATGCAACAACACCTGGAAATACCTTAGTTAGCTCTATCGTCTCAAGTACTGGTGTTGATTTGCTCATTCCACTGCACCTACATATATAGGCTACCGGGTAGTAACTTTAAGCTTTTTACATAGATATTTCAACAAATAACGTAACTAGGTCTCACTATTGCTATATCCTAATCAGCTCGTAGTCCCTCTTCCCCAGCCCCCACTTCTCAGCTTCTTCAAGTAGAACCCACCAGTTTCTCTCCCAGAATATTCTTATCTTATCCATACCTGGTTCAATCGGTATGAAGGTACCATTCTCATACCTGAGCCCTGGTACGGAGTTTATGAGGTCAATCGATGCTTTGTCTATGGCTACAGGATCAAAGGATGCTAGTATACCTAGGTCAGGTACTATCTGTGTCTCGAGTAACGTACCACAGTCGCAAAATCTCGTAACCTCCATCACTAAGTTCAGGAAGAACACCTTACCCTCTTTAAATGTCTTCATTACTGCATACGCTGCCTCAGCTGCTAATCTGAGGATTCTCTCCGTTCTATCCCAGGTTATGGTTATTGCATTGAACCTGCAATGAGCCATACAGTCACCACATCCCTTACATATGTTGTAATCTATCTTCGCTTTACCATTCACTATCGATATAGCTCCGTAAGGACAGTGCTTCGCACAGAAACCACATCCAGTACACTTCTCAGGTACTACCGTTGGTTTAGTCACTGCATGCATCTTGAACTTAGCTTTTCTCGCTACACAACCCATAGCTAAATTCTTGAGTGCACCACCGAACCCAAAGGATATGTGGAACTTGACGTGAGATACAACGATCATGGCATCTGCTTCTGCTATTGCTGAAGCAACTTCGACTTCACCAAGTTCACCACCTGTCCTAACCACTCTGTAGTCGTGTCCTTTTAACCCATCAGCAATTACAATGGGTGCATTTACTGTTGCTGGTGAGAAGCCATTTATCATAGCAGTCTCGAGGTACTCTACAGCATCCCTCCTATATCCAGAGTACAATGTCGTGGTATCGGTCACAAATGGTTTACCACCTAGCTCACGAACGAAGTCAACTACAGCTCTAACTATCTGTGGTCTTGGATGTCTGAAGTTACCCCTCTCACCCATGTGAACCTTAATCGCTACTAGATCACCATTCTCAATAACCTTCTCAGCTCCTGCAGCCTTCAGTAATCTCTTTACTTGATCTATTACATTGGTATACTGCCAATTAAATGGTAGGTAATATACAGGAGACTTCACAAAACCACCCACCTAGTAGGGACTTACTGAGGCTAAGGGAAGTACTTAAGTGAGTACTACGTAGCGTATCAGCAAACCGTCGTATCTTCATAGGTCTGAATCGTGGGGCTGCTTCATCACCACGTAGTCACTTACTTCACTAGGTAATATCTCTTGTGGTGTTGTGGTAGTTGTGAATAAAGGTATTTTGCTTCCCTGTATCGTATCTACATGGGTGTTGATTTTGTTCCCACTACACGGAGGTAGGAAGGAATTGAAGATTGGTTTAGAACTTAGGAAGTACCCTACAGTTAGGAGAGCTATCTTATACGAGAAGTTACGCGGTGCTAAGGTTCGTTGTCTTGTATGTGAACGTAGGTGTGTCATACCGGAGGGAGGATTTGGTTTTTGTAGGACGAGGGTAAATATTGATGGTGATCTCTATACCGTAGTGTATGGTAATTTATCGGCTATTGAATCTAGACCTATAGAGATAAAGCCATTCTTTCACTTTTGGCCTGGTTCAACAGCTATAACGTTCTCTACCTGGGGCTGTAACTTCACATGTCCTTGGTGTCAGAACTGGAGTTTGAGCAAGTGTACCCCACCTATTCCTGGTAACTATGTACCACCTGAGAAAGTTGTTGAGGAGGCTATTAGAAATGGTGATGAGGGTACCTGTGTCTCATTTAATGAACCAACATTGCTATTTGAGTACTCTCTTGACGTATTTAAGTTAGCTAGGGAACAAGGTCTATACAATACCTACGTATCTAATGGGTACATGACTGAGGATGCCCTCAAGATGTTGAGAAATGCTGGTTTAGACGCGATAAACATAGACGTCAAGGGTACTAAGGAGCAGGTACTGAAGTACTGTGGCGCTGATGTGGATAAGGTGTGGAGAAATGCTAGGTTAGCTAAGGAGATGGGTCTTCACGTAGAGATAATTGTGCTCGTGGTTACTGGTGTGAACGACGATGAGAACTCGATTAGAGAGATCA
>CAZYGV010000174.1:0-2735 GCA_964647155.1 uncultured Thermoproteales archaeon
AATGATTACTGTGCTAGCTATCTCGAGACCTAGCTTAACACTAGCTAAGTGACCTTGGTGAGGTGGTTGAAACCTACCTATGTACACTGCTCTCCTAAACAACATACCTATCACAGTAAGGAACCTACCAACTCAATATATCAGTTAAATAACATGCACATATACGTGACATATCACGTACAGATTAATGACACTTAGAGAGTAATTTAAGTAGGGTTATCAGGTATGTGATTAATGATGAGTGAGGTGTCGGAGAGTAGGAAAAGTAGGAAGAGAGACTACGTTAATATTTCCATACCTAGACCACTCTACGAGAGATTAGCTAAAGCACTTGAGGGTACAGGATTTAGAAGTCCAACCGAGTACATAATTTTCCTTGTTAGAAAGTACCTACCGTTACTAGAGTCAAAGGATGTGAAAAAGAGATTGATTGCACTAGGTTACCTACCTGAGGAGGAGATGACGTAGTAGGTATACCATGGTATAGATTTGTGCCAACCTACGTAATTCACATTAACCTCCCTTAATACCGTAGAGTTAGTGAGGATCATGATCAGTAGAAAGCTCATCATAGTTGCTGCTATCGTGGTGGTTGTTGCCGTTCTAGCTACTGTGATCTATCTTGAGTACCAAGCAGTGATTAGCAGTGTGGATAATCTCGTTGTTGATGTTCGTGTAATGGGTCTCTTACCAACAGAATTTAGAGGTGGTAAAGCAGTTAAATACCATGTCAAACTGCTGATCTTGATTTACTGTAAAGTAGGTAGTTTTAGAGCAAGGTCTTTGTCCATAAAGCTGTATTCAGATAGCACAGTACTCTATGAAAAGCAATTGAAAGACATTGTAGTCACTAGAAGCCCTATACCAATGATCTTGACATTGGACGTAGATGCTAGGTACATAGAAGCATTCCTAGGTAGAAAACCGAGAGTGGTAGCTAATGTAGTAGCTGAAGTCACGGTACTCGGTATGAAGATTGGTGAGATAAAACGTGTAATTGAGCTTAGATAGGAACTTCGATGAAATGACTTAGGGAAACAAGCTCCATAGTTGACACACGTAGAACGTGATGCTTATCGTAGATTAATTGAATAGCTAGGTATGAGGATTGAGGAAAGGCTAATAAATACGAAGAGATAAGGTGACACGACGGGGGCCGTCGTCTAGCCTGGACTAGGATGCCAGCCTGGGGAGAAACCCCGCCCAGAACGCTGGTGAGCCCGGGTTCAAATCCCGGCGGCCCCAGGGGAGTACCGGGGTCAAACCCGGACTCCCCGCCAACTAATCCTCTCTTATCTTAATCTCTCCCCAGAAAGTCAATAGCTTGCCTCACGTGTCGTGCTAAGTCATCGAGACCAAATACTATACTAAGCCGCTGTAGTCTTTCAAGCCACTCGACGTGATGTCTACTCGCCCGGAATTCAGCAAAATACTTCCTATACTTCTCTGAATGATAATAATGAACTCTTTCAGCTGGTACCTTAAGGAGGTTAACTGCTAGCTCTTTGAACGGCTCTACCTGTCCTAGCCCTACACATCTTACAATGACGTACTTCTTGCCACACTTCCTCCTAACTAAATATATTCTAACTCTCTCCTGAAGTAATTTTCTCAAGTCATCTCGACTGAGCCCTACACCCTTGATAATCCTCAGTTTAGCATTTCGTCTTCTATGCCTCAACTCCATGAGATAGAGGAGACAGTTTTTGCGCATGTGCTCTATTGAGAATCTTATCCTGAAGTACCTACTTGGTCTCCAATTCTCTCTTATTTCACCTAGGGTGTAGTCTATGTACTTCATTTCTTTGAGTTTCTCTAAGACCTGTAGGATAGGTCGTAGCTTATGTTCACTACATCTAACGTAAATTGAGCAATGTACCCAGCCATCTTTATCCATGCGTACATTAACCGTGCCATCTCCGTCTACTAGACCTGATAAGAATTCAGCAACTTCATAGTAGGTATTAGGAAAGCAAACAACTCCTCTTCTTAGGCAGGTCACGATAGTAGTAACTTCTGGATCTTTAACTCTTAGGTACAACATGGGTTTTACTTCGTGAGGTAACACGTGTATACATCCAAATCTAACATAGAGTCTTGGGTATGTCTTCAGTAGTATTGCACAGAGCTCCTTGTCTGTACTAGCAAAGCGTATGTATGGTCCCAACACAGAACCATCGGTCAGTGCTAATCCCACCCTATACCATACGTTGCTCATTGAAGTATTCTTTACAGTGATTTCCTCAACGAACTTACTGAATTCTCTCCTTAAGTACACTACCCTCTCATTGATGCAGTACCTAGCACTACGTGTCCTCGATCTAGCCACTATAACCAAAGAAGGTATATGTTTTATCTGCTCTCTCAGTTCTCTCGCTTTTTGCTTTAGTTGTTCTAGCTCTTCTTTGGTGAAGTATCTGTGTATTAACTCCATTACTTTGCTATGTAGTCTCTCTACGAATTCATCTATTTCATCGTACTTGATGGTGATTCTCGATTTCACGAATTGTAGTGAGTGCTATAGGTTATAGGGGTCTTACATTTGGTCGACTGTGTTGTTTCTCTCTATGTCTTTACTTCTTGCTACTAAGTACTTCACAGATCTTGATGGCGAAGTCTCTTGCTACTGGTGGTCCCCATGCTGTAACTATGTTGTTGTCTACTATCACTGTCTTCTCTACGTAGTTTGCTCCTCCTTCTCTAAGTATATACTTAGAGAAGGAGGAGCAAACTAC
>CAZYGV010000175.1:0-2016 GCA_964647155.1 uncultured Thermoproteales archaeon
GGTAAATATTGTTGAAGAGTACATAGCTAAAGTACGTTCAAGGATATTTAAGGACGAGAGTAAACTCTCTATAGAGTACGTACCCCCTAAGCTACCTCATAGGGAGGAGCAACTCAAGAAATTGGTATCGTACTTCATAAACTTTGTCGAGAATCCAGGCTCATGTTTTCCCAAGGTAATTGAGGTAGGTGACATAGGTACTGGAAAGACTGTATGTGCGAAAAAATTTGGTCAAGATGTAACTGAGTATGCGAAGAAGGTAGGTAAACCCATCAAATACGTTCACGTGAATTGTTACAAATGTAGAACACTCTTTCTAATACTGCAGGAGGTTGCTTCTCAACTCCAGCTACCTGTTCCAAAAAGAGGTTTTTCAACACAGGAATTACTGAAGATAATACTTGACTTACTTGTCGATAAGAACCTCTATGCGATAATTACCTTAGATGAAGTTGATTCACTACTCCAAACACCAGGTGGTGAAGGCGCACTCTATACACTGGTTAGGGTAACAGATGAGTACCTAGGTAGAGAGCATAGGATAGGTCTCATATTGATATCTCGTGATGAAAACTTCGTATTCAAGCTAGATCCTAGTGTTCGAAGTGCACTTCAGCATAACGTCATTAAGTTCCCACCATACACCAGGGCACAGATATATGATATACTACACGACAGAGCAGAAGAAGCTTTCATTGAAGGTGTTGTGAGACCTGAGATTCTTGATATGATTGCTGAGATTTCTGGTAAGGATACAGGTGGAAGAGGCGATGCTAGGTACGCTATAGAGATACTGTGGAGAGCGGGTAAGGTGGCTGAGGTCGAAGGTTCAACTGTAATACTGCCAGACCACGTAAGAAAGGCAGTGAAAGATACCTTAGTGAGCATATCTGTTGAGGAGCTTAAGTCATTGAAAAAGCATCAATTACTTCTACTACTAGCTGTTGTTAGGGTTCTTCAGAGGAAGAGGACCGAAATTAAGGTACCTCTAAGTGAGGTTGAAGCTGAGTACAGGATGTTGTGTGAGGAATTTGGTGAGAAACCTAGACAACATACACAGGTATGGGAGTACGTTCAGGAGTTAAAGAGTAGAGGTATCTTGAATGCTACAGTAGGTTCAAAGTATAGTAGAGGTAGGACTACACTCGTAGGGATAATGCATGAACCACTAGGTGCCCTGGAGAAGACTATTCTTTCTGTCTTAAGGGGCGGTGACTATGGATGAGTAGTGGCTACGTTCCTTTGGAGGAAGTATTTTCAAGTAAGGGTAGGGTTAAGGTATTGAAGGTACTGCTTGAAGCACATGAGTTAAATATAACAGAAATTGTTAAGAGATCAGAACTAAATCACACAGTTGTCCTCTCACATCTTGAGGCACTAGTCAAAGCAGGATTAGTGATTGAGAAGAGATTTGGTAGGATAAGGATATTTAGAATAAATGAAAGCGATCCTCGAATTAAACTACTTAGAGAGCTATTCAAGCTAGATGAAGAATTGTGTAAAGCATCTACACCTTCAGAAGGTACTTGAGGATCTCTTTACCTGTTGTACCTAGTTCATGGGCTATCTTCTCCAGTACATCTCTCCTTCGTTCAGCAATTATCTTGAGGTACGGTAGTACCTCAATTAGTAACTTGGAGGAGGATATGTGCATCCTTCTAGCTAGCTCTCTGAGAAAGGCGTCTCGCTTCTGTCTAAATTCCTTTGTCTTAGCCATTAGCAAGATCTTCTGTGGGAAGTTGTACTTAACGAACTTAAATGGTGGTTTGTGTGGTATTAGTGAGACGCCAGCAGTTGCTAGTTCCAGGGCATATGGTAGGAGTGACCACTCTTGTTCTCTCTTGATTCTGCCCATGTATACATCAGCTTTTGAGAGTGCATCGTATGCCTCTGCAAGTGCTTCTATACTGTCTCTATACTGATACGGTAAATTCTCGTGAATCCACTGGAAGTACATTTCATAGTCAAATGATGGGTTTAGCGTGATTAACCTAGCTTGATCAAAAGTCTTTGCCG
>CAZYGV010000175.1:2026-2698 GCA_964647155.1 uncultured Thermoproteales archaeon
TCGAACATATCCATCTGCTTTGATCTATCACCTAGACCTCTAATGTCGTTCACAGTTATCCTCTTCTTACCCTGTGCTACTGCCTGTAGATCGTTTATTGCTGCTCTTAAATCGCCTTGTGCTCTCTCTATGAGTAATGCAAGTGCTCTCTCATCAGCTTCAATACCTTCCTTCTCACAAATTCTCTTGAGCACCTTAATAGCTTCACTTTTCGGTATCGGGTTAAACCTAATAACTTCACAGACTTCCCTTAGGTCTCTGAACTTAGGATCCCATGGGTTGTTTGCCGTAAGGACGATGGGTACCCTACTCTCCTTAATTATCTCGAGTATAGCAGAGAGACCACCTTTGTCTTCTCTCGTACTAATACCATCAACTTCATCGAAGAGAACTATCTTACCCCTATAGCCAAAGAGTGAAGTTTCACGAATTGAAGAACCAACTATCCTCTTAATCTTCTCCGCAGTCCTAACATCACTAGCATTCATCTCAATAACTTCGTAACCAAACTCATTAGCTGCTGCGTAGACCAGAGTTGTCTTTCCACACCCTGGTGGACCTACAAGTAGAGCCGCCTTCTTCTCTGGAACCCCTCTCTCCCATCTCCTCAACCAAGTTAGGAACTGCCTCTTAGCTTCTTCATTCCCCACTACTTCAGCAACTCTCTTCGGC
>CAZYGV010000176.1:0-2682 GCA_964647155.1 uncultured Thermoproteales archaeon
GAAGTCGTTAAGCCTATACTTGAGGAAGTTAGTGGTCTTAGAGCTGAGGAGGACTTCGGCTTAGTATACAGTCCTGAGAGAGTTGCAGAGGGGAGGGTACTGTACGACATTGAGGAGGCTTACCCCAAGGTCATTGGTGGTGTAGGTGCTAAAAGCACAAGAACCGCGAAAGCACTCTATGAGGTCATAGCTAGGAAGGGAGTTATCGTAATGTCATCACCTACTGCTGCTGAGTTTGAGAAGCTAGCAGAAGGTGTGTATAGGGACGTAAACATAGCACTTGCAAATGAGTTAGCAACACTAGCTAGAGCACTTGGAGTAGACTTCCACGAGGTACGTGCAGCAGCAAATAGTCAACCCTATTGCCACCTCCATGTTCCCGGTACCGGTGTGGGAGGAATGTGTATTCCAGTGTACCCGTACTTCATGATGTGGGTAGCTAGGAAGCTAGGTATTGAGTTGAAGTTGACGAAATTAGCTAGAGAAATCAATGAACTAGCCCCAAAGACCGTCGTAGACCTAGCAGCTGAGTTATGTAAGTTAGCTGGTTTATCTATTGAGAAGTGTAAAGTAGCTATCTTAGGTCTAGCCTTTAGAGGTGATATTGCTGACTCAAGAGCTAGCCCCACATACGACTTAATCAAGTACCTTAAAGGACTGAACGTTAGAGAGGTAGTAGTTCACGATCCCTTGATAACGTTCGATAGGGAGCTAGATAGGTTAGGAGTACCACTAGTGAACGACGTTTCAGCAGCTGTGAAGGGTGCTCAGGTAGTCATTGTCTCAACAGATCACACAGCATACAGGAGAATTTCTCTGAAGTGGCTCCTAGACACAAGCGGCATTGAGCCGCTCATTATTGTTGATGGCAGAGACGTCCTCGACATAACTACGGCACCGAGTGGAAAGGTATACTACGTTGGTATTGGTCGTGGCTTTAAGATCAAGTAATTTAATTAACTTGCTGTTGTACTGAATGAACGAGTAAAGTTTATCTACTTAAATACCTCCACAGCTATAGACCTAGGTACGGCAGTTTGGGGTAGATCTGTATGTCAACTCCACTGGAGGTCTTGAAACCACTGTCTGTAGGTCAGGAAAGATTAATGAATGTGTTGATGGATAAGGAGTATGAGATAGTCGGTGTATTTGGTCCTACAGGTACAGGTAAGAGCTTGTTCTGTTGTGCATATGGCATTCACTGTGTGCTCAAGGGTGAGTACAAGAGGTTCATCATAGCTAGACCTGTTGTGGACGTGGTTACAGGTAAGGAGATAACAACATCTGAACTAGGTGAATTGTACTACAGGATAGCATCTACCTACCTGGAGGACATTTTCTCAGGTATCATGCCACTAGAGGATCTCCAGAAGTTGATTAAGGAGGAAAAGGTCATAATAGCTGACATACACTACCTAAGAGGTAGAACATTCGATGACTCCATAGTGTTCCTAGATGATGCACAGGCAGTACCACCAGAGAGTGCTGCAGAGATCCTCATGAGAATTGGTAGGAATGCAAGGCTCCTCATAGCAGGTGATCCAGTATTTCAGAAACCTGTTGAGTTGGAGAAAGATGGAGCAACACTACTGAGAGAAATTCTCCTTGGTGAGGAGAAGGCAGCTGTAGTAGATCTCGGTCTTAAGGACATAGTTAGACCTGGTGCTAAGAGAGGTATCAAGATAACTTTAGAGATGAGGATGAGAAAGAGACCACTATCAGAATCTGAAGCAAAAATAATGGAGTCTATTAGGATCCATGCACCAGATGCAGATGTGGTTACCGTCATAGAGTTTAAGAAGGAAAAGGAGCAGTTTGGTATTCCTGATGAAACAACGCCAGATGCACTAGCTATAGCTAAGGAGGGTTATCTCGGTAGGTTAGTTGGTAGAGGTGGTGAGAGGATTAGAAATGTTGAGAGCGAAACAGGTTTTAGAATTAGATGTGTTGAGCTAACTCTCGACTTAAAGAGACTGATTACAGCAATACACCCAGTATCGTGGATAGGTAAGCACATTAAGGATGTAGACTTCGCTGGTCCTGAACTATTAGTAACTGTTAGAAGAGCAGAATTCGGTGCATTTGTAGGTCAGAGAGGAAGCTACATAAGGTTCGTGGATAGGGTAATTCGTAGATTAATCAATGTAGGAGTTAAAGCTATGGAAGCTGAGGAGGAGGAAGAGGGTAGGAGGAAGAGGAGGTAAGTCAAGAACTTGAGTAGAGATCTACCAAACCTCATTCTCCAATCACTAATCTTTATCTTACCCGCCTACACAGCAAATGCAATCCCTGTCATCACATCTAGATTCCTACGAACACTAACACCTATAGACTTCGGAAAGAACTTCATAGATGGTCGTAGGATATTTGGAGAGGGAAAAACAATTGAAGGATTTCTCTCAGGTCTCATAGTAGGTACACTAGCAGGCATTGCAATAAGCACAACACCACTAAATACCATACTCCCTCAATCACTAAAACTAAATCCGCTTAAGAGCTTCGTACTCTCTCTAGGTGCACTCTTAGGTGACCTCTTAGGTTCATTCATCAAGAGAAGATTAGGTATACCACGAGGAGCACCGGCACCACTACTTGACCAGCTAGACTTTCTCCTAGTAGCACTCCTTCTCTACATACTGATCTTCGGCGCAATAGACTTATCATACATAGCAGTACTAATAC
>CAZYGV010000177.1:0-2624 GCA_964647155.1 uncultured Thermoproteales archaeon
CCTCTATACCTAGGGGGTAACCCCCTAGGTATAGAGGGAACAGAGATCTAGGACCCTACCCCACTCCTCGGGGGCGTTTGAAACTGTGTTTGTGTATCTTATAAGATTTTTGGTGTTATGTTTTGAGGTATTATACTTGTGGAAATTGCACTACTTTACTTAGTTCACTCGATCAGTGCTTTGGCCCTTCTTCATCTGTCTGTGGCTACCATCTTCATCATCGTAGATCTTCTTGTTTGTCTGCATTATATGGGTATCTGTTATTCATGTGCTTTCGCTAGAGTGCATGCTTAAAAGTTAGGTGATCGTATAAATCGATTAGAAAGGGGGTTAAGGTGCCTCGTGTAGTCCTTGTATCAACTTACCCACCTACTCATTGTGGTGTGGCCGAGTATACTAGGTTTTTAGTTACTTCACTTAGGTCACTTCCCTACCGTAAATTAGAGATTAAGGTGATTGGTGATGAAGGTTCTATGTCAGGTACAGATTCTGAAGCTGGTGTTGAGATTATTCCTACGTTTAGGGTTGGTCATGCTGACTCTCTAAGTAGGATTATTGACGTATTGACAGAGATTGGTGGTACTGATATACTGCACGTACAGCATGAGTATGAGATCTACACTCCGAGTCATGCCTTGGAGAGTGTACTTGAGGAAGTTAGAGATGAGAGGTTAGCTAAGGTCACAATCATTACACTACATACAGTGTACACTCCCATTAGAGGTCTTGAGGATAGAGTTGAAGTTCAGCGGAGTCTCATCGAGCAGGTAGATGCTGTTATTGTGCATAGCATTCAGCAGGAATTTGAGCTCTATACTCAAGGTGTTTCTCCTAGAAAGGTGTACAGGATACCTCATGGCACCTTAATAAATCCATACCTACACTACTCCAGGAGGTTCATATCGAAGAAGCTGGGTATTTCCTTTGAAAAATTGAGAGGTATTATCCTTACAGTACCTGGATTCGTTAGAAAGGATAAGGGTCTCGATATCTTGGTTCAAGCACTATCGAAGTTAAAGGACTTAAAGCTAACTGTTGTTGTGGCTGGTGAGGTTAGAGATAGGGAGGTTAAGAAGCAGATTGAGGAGGCTACTAGAGAGGGTAAGATGATAATGATTGAGAGGTATCTAAGCAATGATGAGTTACTGATGCTGGTAGCACTGAGTGATGCTATCGTACTACCGTATAGAGACGCACCTGGTATCTTGGGTGTTAGCGGTATACTACACATATCGATGGGTAGCTTAAAGCCTTTACTCGGTTCAAGGGTACCTAGATTGGTTGAGCTGTATCAAAATGCTCCGAGATTAACATTTAGACCTGAAGAACCTGAAGAACTAGCTCAAAAGATAAGGTGGTTAGTTAGAAATTACGACTACACAATAGCCTATGCAAGTGCTCTGTATAGCTACGCAGTTAGAACACAGTGGTTAAGAATGGCTAGAAGACACCTCAATCTATACCTTGAGCTGGTGAAGGAGAAGGTGGAGGGTAAGCAGATTTAGGTATGGTTCACCTCAATATCTAAGCCCTTGACCTCCTGCTCAAGCTCATTTACTAACCTCATTAACCTCTCTAGTCTTAACCTAGCAATAATCTTGCTAATTTCAAAATTCATTGAATCAGGCAAGCGAATTAACTTCGTGAATACATGATCTACACAATATTTATCCTCCATAAGAGGTCTAGATCGGGGAATTACCTCAGTAAGATCATGAATAGCCCTTCCCAAGTATGCACCATATGCGATAGCTCTAGCAAATCCAATAATACCAAGAGCATCTAACCTATCAGCATCCTGTAGAATAGCTGAGATAATATTAGATGGCCTTAAACCACTAGACCAACTATGCTCGGAAATAGCAGTTACAACAATCCTCACACACTCACTACAAAGACCGAGATCAGTAAGTAATTTCCTAGCAAACTCACCAGATCTAGAGGCATGATCTTCCTTACCAAATAGCGGTATAGCAATATCGTGAAGGTAGCAAGCAATCTCAAGCAACTTCATCTCCCTTAAATTCAGACCAAGTACTCTACCTAACTTGAGAGCTACATTGGTAACCCTAATCACATGAGTAAGGTCATGTGATATAGGTACCCTACCCCTAGCACCCTCATACACCTTAATCACGAAATCTCTAATCCTCTCAACAACATAGCTCAGAAACTCAACATCACACATACATTTACTCAGTGGAAAGGGGGGTAAAGAAGTCGTTGATTTCAATTGAATAACCACAGACGATCAGACAATCAATAACAATAAATATATGTCACTTACGTAACAACACGTAAAAACGAAGCACATGGTATAGTACTCCTAGGAATACAATTACTTGCTTTAATGTGGTGTTTTGGAAGATGATAGGTTATGTACTACTACTTGAGGTACTACTACTAATCGTACTAGCTAAGGTTCTTGGAGAGGTATTTAGTAAAGCTTCCCTTCCTCGTGTCATAGGTGAATTACTCGCAGGTATCATACTAGGTCCATCAATTCTCGGTATAATCACTCCAACTGAAGAACTCGAGATCTTATCAACAATTGGTGTGATATTCTTTATGTTGTCAGCTGGTTTAGAAATCGATCTAGAAAGGTTAATGAGGCACTTTAAAGA
>CAZYGV010000178.1:0-2587 GCA_964647155.1 uncultured Thermoproteales archaeon
CACCTCACGAGGATCAATATCGTAGATAGCTACATCAGCATCAGCACCAACACCTAAGTGACCCTTGGTCTTCTCCAATCCAAGTAATTTTGCAGGAGCAGCACGTGTAATGATGACGAACTCTGTCCAGGTATACTCCCTATCTATGCTAGGTAAGACACACTTCCTCAACCCCCTTTCATTCAGCTTCTTCATTACTTCCTCTCGTGCTCTCTTACTCATCAACCAAGCGATAATCCACGGATACCTAGTGAAGGGTCCACCATTTGGGTGATCAGTCGATATCACTACTCTCCAAGGATCACGAATGAGGAGAGCCATTTCCAAACCAATACACCACTGAATAGTATTTACGTAGCTCTTCTTACGGTACTTATACGGAACAATACCGGCAGCACACTCGCACTCAGCATCCGTACTCGACCACTTCCACTTAGTTAAGTGATACAGTACATACTCGTAAGGTGCATCAGCAGTCATCGTCGTCTGAGTACCAAAGATCACTTGACCAAGATCGATACTAACTCTGGGATTCCTATTAATTTCCCTAGCCAACTCCTCACTAGCACTACGTAGATTACCCCAAGTCTCACCACCATAAGCATTGAACTGAATGTGAGTTATGTGCATGATAGGTCTATCAAGTATAGGGAACTTCTCTGTCAACCTAATGGTTTCGAGAGTTGTCTCATAATTACCTGGAAAGCCAAGTCTATTGCAGTGAATATGAACTTTGTGCGGTATACCCAGTCTAATGCATGCATCAAGTGTGTACTCGATTATATCTCTCGGCTTAACACCCCAGCCTGGAATCTCATCGTCAAGACTAATCCCTACACCACGACCCCAACCCCAAGCTTCACCAGCACCTGGATCAACTAACTTAACAGCATATCCCTTAACTGTCCTCAATAGCCAAGCGATGTAGGTAGCTACCTTATCTCTAGCATCTTCGCGAATGAATTTAAGGATAAACCAATTCGAATCGAAGAGAGGTAGCATGGCCTTATCCACGTACGGAATGTCGTCAAGTTCCTCGTGTGTATGTCTAGACTTGATAGGTGGTGAAGCTGGTTCAATAATCATGGTATAACCCATCCTGATATACCGATACCCAATTACAGTAGTTGATGGTGTTGTTTTACCAGAACCACTATGTCTCCTGCCTGGAATGTACCTCAGTATGCTAACTCTATGATCTTCAGGTCTCATTACCCTACCAAGGTTAACCTTTGGACCTGCTACGTGAGTGTGCAAATCTATGCCACCAGGTACAACGAGCATGCCCCTAGCATCTATTACGTAGGCTTTCTTGGGATCTACCTTCTCAGTGGGTACTATCTTACCGTCTTTAATGGCTATATCCATTACCTCTCCTTCAATACCATTTAGTGGGTCGTACACTACTCCATTCCTAATCAATATCTCCATACAATCACCTCCTTAGCTTCTCCATGACTTTAGCATATATGTCGTACAGGATTACGTGATCTGGTCTAATGCCAGGTGGTGGCTCTACTACTTTCCTCATTCTAATTGGTACGTGATCCATTCTATACGCTGTACCCTCACACTCAATACCTACGATAGCTGATGGTATTATGTAATCCGCCATGCATGCTGTCAAACTGCACTTTGGATCTATAACTATGAGCGGTACCTTACTCATATTCTCAACAGCTCTCTTCGGCATGTGTGCTGCTGGATCTGACGCAATAACTAGAACAGCATCACAATCCCCTCTGAGTAGTATGTCTGTTGATGTTGTTAGACCTGGTATGTGTCTTGGATAGCCCTTAGCAAATTCAATTGCATAAGGATAGCCTGTTAACCAGCATAACGCAGCATTTGTCCCTGTTACATTGTAATGCCCTCTCATTGGTATGAGTACAAACTTAGTCCACTTATTCAGATCTTGAACCAGTCTAATTGCTTCAACAATATTCCAGTACTTCCCTCTAGTCATTGTGATTCCGAGACCGAAGAACAGTACTCCAAACTTAGCTGATATCATCAATTCAGCGAGTTCATAGATCTTCTCTACAGGTACACCGGCAACCTCAGGTACCTCTAGTTCAAGTTCATTCACTACTGCTCTTAGTGCACGAAGTAGCTCAAGGTCTCTATTCGGCTTTACCTTGATAAAGAGATCAGCTACCCTAGCTATCTCCGTCTCCCTAACATCAACTACAACAACCTTCCTATTCTTTCTACCACCAATGAAGAAACCTTGGGCAAGGTACGTGTACCTAACCCCATGTCTTAGGTGTGCTGCGAGTGGATTACAGCCCCAGTAGATTACTAAGTCAGCTCTATTCTTGATCTGACCTAACGTAGCAGTTACTACACCAACTTCCTGCTCAGCAAGTATTGTAGGTCCATGACAGAATACAGCAGTATTGTCGATAACTCCACCTAGTGCCTCTGCAAGCTTAACTCCAATTCTTAGTGCCTCATTCGACGAGCTTGACCAGCCAAAGAGTAGTGGGTACTTCGAGTTAACCAGTACCTCAGCTACCTCATCAACTATCTTCTCATACGGTACCTCAATGAACTTATCACCTTGTCTCTTGTATGGCTTTAGGAT
>CAZYGV010000179.1:0-2561 GCA_964647155.1 uncultured Thermoproteales archaeon
TTACCCAAGTCTTCACCTATCAGCCAGCCATCGGCCGGTCATCGCCTAAGTAAAAGTCTCAGGGGTACTCCAAGATATATCAAACGTCATGTGTAGATTTTGGTAGCTAGCTACCACGGTGGTAAAGTTCATAGGCTATAGAGTACTGACTAACTGTAGGTGATGAGTACCCCAGATCAGATTACTTGATGAAGAACTGACACCAGGCTGAATCAACAGTCATCAATCTTTAAATACCATACTCACGAGATCTAGTTAGGTGATGAAACCCTCGGCCTTGATTGGTGAAGAGTTATAGGATTGCTGATCAGTTAAGGGTGTGCTCTTCACAGATCTGATCTGAAACCCGGTTCATCACCTGGTGCAGACACGAGTAGAGGCTTTTTAAGGTTCCCTCAACATTTCTTGATTTGCTGTTGGTGATTCACCATGGTGAGGGTATCTCCAGAGCTAGTACTACATCACATAAAGCACAGCCCTAAGCTCGAGAAGATGTACTACCTACTTGAGAAAGATCCTGAAGTTCAGGCTTACCTAAAAATGGCTAACGTTATGGCAGTGGGCAGACTACGGTACAATGACCATGGTGTTACACATTCCAGGATCGTTGCTGGTAGTGCACTTGAGATGTTGAGTATCCTAGTTAGTGGTAATTACGCTGTACCGAATGTAGTAAAGGATGGCATAGGTGATCTAGAAGATGCTAAGTTAGTTGTGCTTTGTGGTGCTTACCTACATGACATAGGGAACTCAGTTCATAGAGATGGACATGCAATACACGGATACTACCTAGCCGATAGAGTACTTAGGAGATTGCTGAAAAAGGTCTACGGTAGCGAAAGGAGGAGGATGTACATGTTAAAGCAAGAGATTCTACACACCATATATTCACATGATGAAGAGGTCCAATGTTTAAGCTTGGAAGCGGGTGTAGTGAAGGTTGCTGACGGTACTGATATGGCTGAGGGTAGAGCTAGAGTACCTTATAGGACAGGTAAGGTAGATATTCATGCCGTTTCAGCAATTGCCATTAAGAGAGTCGACATAGTTAGAGGTGGTAATAGGCCAATAGCTATAGTTGTCGATATGGATAATGAGGCTGGTCTTTTCCAGGTAGAGAAGGTATTGGGTAGTAAGATTAAGACATCAGGTATAGGAAACTTCATAGAGGTGATAATGTACCTGAGAGGGCAGGAGTGGAGGGTTATCGGTTTTGAGTGAGGAGGAATTAGTTAAATTGGTTGAGTTGATACTGAAGTTGATTGAGGTAAGAAGGAAGAAAACTATACAGCACTCTGGATCTGAGCTTAAGCTAGTGGAGAGGATAGTAACTACTGAAGTTACAGATCCCTTGATGGAAGTACTTGATAGGGTTGGTGTAGTTGCTGTGAGAGAGGCTATTGAACGTCAACTAACCACGTACTCACAGATAATTGAGCGAGAGAAGCAAGGGGTTATCAAGATAGTTCGTGTAGGTGAGCAAGCCTATATTGTGAGTACTGAGCTACTGAATAGAGTGCTGCAGAAGCTAAGTCAAAGTCCATTGAGTGAAGATGAGTTGAGGTCATTACCTGAGAAGGAACAGAACGTCATTAGAATTCTAGCTCTAGCCGGTTACCTGTATCAGGATAAAGATGGGAGATATAGACCACTGCTAACACTATAGAGGGGATTACTTACCCATAATTACTCGAACTATAGAGGGTACAAACTTAATGTGAGGTGTTATGTACATTAGGTTACCTATGTTCACAACGTCCTTAACATCTCTTGAGAGTAAGATAGCTCTAGCACCGGACATGAGAGCACCGACAGCATCTTCCACAACACTGTCACCGACGTAGATCATGTCTTCTACTCCAACTCCGAGAACCTGTGCAACTTTGATAAAAGCTTCTCGTCTAGGTTTTAAGCACCTAATTTCATCAGCATACAGCTGAACCTCGAAGTACCTACCTAAATCACAGCGTTCAAGAACAAGCCTAGTATAGCTTCCTGGCCAGTACAATACATTACTTAGTAAACCAATTTTCAAACCAAGACTCGAAATCTCCTCAAGAACTTCAGGAACACCATCAATAACCAATTCCTCACGTGAAACAGACAACACAGCTCTAGCAATAGCTCTCCTAAATAACTCAGCACTGATACCGAGTCTCTCCACAACAAAGCTAGTAGCATCCTCAACGATCCAATCCTCACGAAAAGACCCTTTCCTCCTAGCGAGTTTACACAGTTCATGAATCTCCAACAACCTACTTAATAATGAAGAAAACGAGTTAGTATCATCACCGAGAAGAGAACACAACTCACGAGCAATACATTCAAGAAATACACGAGTTCTCAAGAGAGTACCCCACACATCAAACACAACAGCACGAATCAACGCAACACACCTCCACACATCAGCAAGACAACTCACAGAAAAGATTAACCCCAAGCAACAAGTAAGGAAAACGGTGAAAAACCTATAAACACCACATAACACAGAACTACACGACCACGAGCGGCCGTCGTCTAGCCTGGTCTAGGATGCTGGCCTTCCGAGCCAGTGAGCCCGG
>CAZYGV010000180.1:0-2545 GCA_964647155.1 uncultured Thermoproteales archaeon
AGATGTGAGAGTTTATATACTTGGACTTAAAGCTTGTATCCGTTAGTCATGAGAGATAGATCGATTAGACAGAGAAGGATCGTTCATCCAGTAATTGCCTTACTTGAGGAGTATGGTAGGGGTATAGAGGATCTGCTTTATGCTAATTTACCGAGGGATTTGATCACTGCAAAGGAAGGTGTTAGGTATAGGTACAGTCTCTTGAGCACGAATGCATCCTTACGTAAGTTCATTGATGAGTACCGTAGTGTTGCTCACGTTGATGAGTTATATAGGTACGTACTCTTCATGACAACTACCTTGTCTGCTGTTGGTAGAGGTCATGTGGTTATGGAGCCTCTTTATAGATCAATTAGGGACCTATACGATAGCGGTGAGTTCAGGGATATAGTAATTGGTTCTGTACGTGACTTCACTAAAGTTAGGGATGTAGCTGAGAGATTCATTAAGGTATATAGTGAGTACTCTGGTCGTTCATTATCAGTATCGGTTGAGGAGCTAACTAAGGTCTGGATAAGGACTGCACGAAGAATTGACTGGATCTGCAGAGTTAAAGCTGATGACTTGATCTCCTACCTAGCACGCTTCACATCAGTTCGCAGATTCATGACGGAATTGATGCGGGATTTCGTTTACCATGTGGTGAAAGGTGGTAAGGTATCGAAAAGCATAAGGTTACTAACCAAGTGGTCTTGTCATCCAAAGATAACTGCCCCGTTAGCTATCGAGATATGTAGGAGAGGGAAGTATGTTGAGTACGTTGCTCCAATAGACATGTACACAGCTACTGTCGTCTTTAAGTCGGGTCTCTTCACATTAATTAGTGGTGAGAAGGTTAATGTACTATTAGCCAAGTTGGAGAGAGCTAGGGAGAGAGGTGGTACGGTGACCTTAAAGCTGAGTAAGTGGGATGACATTGTTCAAAAACTTCTACACGTAGGTCAAGACCCTATAGCTCTTGAAAATGCTCTATTCAACATAGGGTACAGATTCTGTCGTACATCTACATGCGATAAGTGTCCTCTAGCTAATTACTGTAGGAATTACCCAGTAAAGGTGAAATAGCTTTAAGTCAGTTAAGTAGCAACATAATAGTGATGATGAGCTCTTGCCCGCCCGAGCTATGACGATAAACTGCGGGACTGAGTTTACTCTACAATACCATTGCGATTAACTTAAAGTGACATCATTAGGTGGGATTCCCTTAGGGATGAGGAGTCTTCGGCGGCGATTGAGAGGTGATGAGTAAGGGAGTCACCGACCGTAACTCACTATCTTCTCCAGTCTATGAACCTTTAGACCACACCCTGTACACATGAGCATCCTCGTGTAGGCTAGCGAGTCCAGTATCGCTGAGTACACAATCCTCTCACGAACTAGCCACAGAATTGATGAGCATCGAGGACAGGAACCCATTGGTCTCAGTAGTCTAGGTCTTACTCCCACAATATCTATGAAGTAGTCTCTGATCAATCTCCTACACACAACACCCTCTAGATTAGCTAGTGTACTCGGTAGTGAGTGTACGTGAAGTACGGAAGGTATTATGTCAGGTAACCTCCACAGCTCATCGCTATCTTTCAGCCACCTCACGACTCTAATGTAGATAGTTGTTGAGTAGGGTGCTAGGAGTAGAGTAGGTTCCTTGGGCCTAATCACACCATTGAGTACAAACCGTAGGAATCTATAGGGCGCCTCCTTGTACTCAGGTATGGGGTACACCCATACCTTAAATCTTAGTGAACCCCACGTACACGTGAGAAGACCATACTCACTCTCAAGTTCAACAATACCATCTACCCAATACTTCAAATACTGCTTAACAGCCCTAACCCAATCCCTCAGCTCAGTGCTCAAAGAAATCACCTAACGAAGTACTTATTAGGGGAGACACAGTACGGTATCTACGGTGATGAAGCACCTCGGCAATGCGATGAGTTGTGATTAAGCGGGCAGCAACTGACTCTCTCACTTCAGTAACCCTCCAATAAGGTCGTGATGAGTGTTGGGGCCGAGACAGATTAGTGAAGAGACCCCCAATCGCTGAGTTCATCACACCTTAATTACCTCCCTAATGGCTTCTGGAGGTACGTAATCAGTAACATATATGTGATCCGTAGCTCTGTACACTCTATGACCTAACCTCCTCAGCAACTCAACATCTATAACCAGAACTGCAGGTCTACCCTTCCTCTTACCAACTACAACAGCGTCCTCAAATCTATCGGTTAGGTGAACCCACATCCTCTTCATAGGCTTTAGCCCCTCCTTGAGTATCCTAGGTACATTCTCAACAGCTGTACCGTGGTACAGTATTTTCGCTTCCTGATCCTCAATATAGCTTATCTTGACCCTGATGCTATGTCCGTACCTAGCTCTTATCTTGTTACCAATAATCTCGAACCTACCCTTGGGATCTAGCTGAGCTACAGCAATTACGTGCTCTTTAGTAACCCACTGATAGAGATGTCTATTACGCCACTTCTTACGAATAGCTTCAACCAGTTCATCAATGTCAACAAACCCTTCATCATCTAATTTCAAC
>CAZYGV010000181.1:0-2505 GCA_964647155.1 uncultured Thermoproteales archaeon
GCCCTATGAAAGCATAACTTACGTAGTAAGTACTACTTGCATTAGCGATATTACTAGTTGTTCTGATGGTAGTTTCAGCATCTTAGAGTTTTAGTTAAGTTTTCAGAGTAAGAAATTGAGGAGAGAGGTCAGTATAGGTGGATGTATAGTCCTATGTGAGTGAATGATACAGAACCACTTAGGTTAGGTGTCTTCAATGGTGTTATCTATGTCAAGAATACGAAAATAAGCTGTACACGAGTATAGTGCCGATGAAATAGAGTGTGTTCTACAGCATCTACATCTCATTCCCGTATCGGAGAGATTAAAGCATAGGATAAACTTAAGTCATAGGAGAGATCACTACACACTACCTAGCTACGCTACCCCAGGAACAATACTATTCACAATAGAGAACATAGGGCAATCATAGCAGCGATTGGATGAGGATGGTACAGGTAACGAGGCTAGCATAGAATTTATATAAACCTCAGTACAGAGAGTAGTGGGAAGCTACTTCATCATAGGTGTGTGGTATGAAGCTATTTATAGAGATTCCAATAGGTGAATCCTCTGGTTTAGTTGAAGTCGATGTCCTTCCAGAACACACAATAGGAGAAATTAAAGCAGTGGTCTGTCAGCAACTAGGTATTGACCCGAACACTGTAGTACTTGTCTACGGTGGAACAATACTGAATGAGGGAATGACAGTAGCTCAATTAGCAATTCCAGAGTACGCCAGACTAGCACTCATGCCAACGTACCTCATAGGTGGTATTGACATAGCGAGATTACTTGAAGAGTACGAGCTAGTTAGGAGACAATTTCCACTTGTAAGAGCACTAAACTACCCGCCAACAATGTATGAGGGAATGATAAAGTGCGAGGATAAGGACATAGTAGAGCTAGCTAACAGGGGAATATGGCCATTCACACAGTATGTACAGTGGCATAGATTCCTAATAGAGTTACCAACTAAGGAAACCTACAAGAAGTATCCACATCTCAGGAAGAAGTACCCGCAGGAACCAGAGTATCCTTTCGCACCACCAGTAGTCACATGGTTAACGGAGATAGACCACCCAAATATAGTGCCAAACGTACCAGGTGGCGTATGCCATTCAATATTGGGTGAAGGTTGGAGACCATACTTCAGATTAACAACCGTAATAAATGCACTATACCACCTACTAGCTGATCCCAATCCACTAGATATCTTCGATCACCCAAGATGTAGGAAGGCAGCAGAGATCTGTCTTAAGTATGGATTCCCGAGAAAGAGGAAGATAGTTAAGGAGGGAGAGCTAAAGGATATAATCGAGCTAGAGGTAGTGGAGAAACCTGAAGATTTAGGTATCAGAGTTAGGGTTCTGAGATGGGATAAGAGAACCCAGTAACAATAGAGATCATGAAGATAATTATCGAGATACCTAACGTCACGAGGAGACAAATCGAAGTAAATCCGAGAATAAAGATCAGGACACTGAAGAAGAGAATCTGTAAGGACCTGGATATTGAACCTGAATTAACGAAACTTCTCCTCGAAGGTGAGCTACTACCTGAAGACAAGACACTGCACGAAGTACTCAAACAGAAGAACACCAGAGATAGCGTTAAGATAGTAGTCGATTACCTTTGGGCAAGACAATTAATTCTGTGGGGTACTGAAAATCAGAAGAGGTTAAGAAGGGCAAAGGTACTCATCGTGGGTGCAGGTGCTCTAGGGAACGAACTAGTTAAGAACTTAGCTCAACTAGGTATTGGCTCCATAACCATAGTTGACTTCGACATCGTCGAGTACTCAAACCTAAACAGAATGCTCTTCTTCAAAGATAAAGATCTAGGAACATCAAAGGCCAAAGCATTAGCAGAAAGGGCAAAGAAATTCTTCCCCTGGACAAGCTTCAGCTACATATGTGACTTCATAGAGAGGATACCACTGAGGAAATTACTTGAGCACGACGTGGTTGTGTCAGGTCTAGACAATGTAGCAGCTAGAGTATACCTCTCAACAATCTCACTAAAGTACGACATACCACTAGTTGATGGAGGTATGTACGGTCCACAGGGTAGAGTACAGGTCGTCCTACCATTTGAGACACCATGTCTCGCATGTACTATAGCACCTGAAAAGTACAGCGAAGCTATTCAGCTAAGTAATCCATGTGCACCACCAATAGAGGAGGTGAAGATACCATCACTACCGACCACAACCTCTGTAGTAGCTGCCATAGAGGCACAAGAGGTCATTAAGCTAGTTCTCGGCTATAGAGAGTATAGGGAAAAAGGTACATGGCCTAAGGATGTAGGCAAACCACTTAGAGGTGTACTGCTAATCGACCTAGATAACAATCGTTACACAGTGCTAAATATAGCGAGAAATACTAGATGTGTTGTATGTGGTTACGAGGGTATCGTTAAAGAGAAAGTACCGGTAATCGATATTGAGCCAAATAAAGTCACAGACATAGACACACTAGTACGAATGATTGAAGATAGATTGAGTACCAAAATTGATAGGGAGAG
>CAZYGV010000182.1:0-2499 GCA_964647155.1 uncultured Thermoproteales archaeon
TCAGCTAAGATAAAGGTTGTTAGAATTGAAGACCTTAGAAGTGAGAAGAGGAAGAGAATCATTGAGAGGGCTAAGGAATTACTCAGAACACTTGAACAGGAGGAACTACCAGATACTAGAGCAATAACCGAGGAAGTTCTTAGAGCTGTTAGAGAGGTTGAGGTTATAAAGTATGGACCTGAAGGACTGACCGCTGGTCCTGATGTCGATAGATCAGACACCATAATTATTGTGGAGGGTAGAGCAGATGTAATAAACCTAGTTAGGCATGGCTATAGAAATGTCATTGCTCTTGAAGGAGCTACTGTTCCAAAGACAATAATTGAGCTATGCAAGAAGAAGACAGCAATAGCGTTCGTTGATGGTGATAGAGGCGGAGAAATGGTTCTACGAGAATTATTGAGGGTAGCTGACATTGATTACGTAGCTAGAGCGCCACCAGGTAAGGAGGTTGAGGAGTTATCTGCTAAGGAGATAGCTAAGTGCTTAAGGAACAAGGTACCCGCCGACCAGGTAAGGGCAGCATTGCTAAGAGAGGAGAAGATCAAGGCTAAACCTGTCAAGGTAGAGGAGGTACCCCAGGAAGAGAAGCCTAGTGAAGTGGCTAAGGTTGAGGTAACAGTACCTGAATACGAGATACCTACGCAAGTACTCTCACACATCAAGGAGATTCAGGGTAGACTTGAGGCATACCTCTACGATGAGAATTGGAATGTTATCAATAAGATACCTGTTAGAGATCTAGTAGACTACCTACAGACAACTAGTGAAAGAGTTCATGCAGTAGTCTTTGATGGATTGATAACCCAAAGAATTCTAGACATTGCTGGAAGCAAAGGAGTTAAGGTAGTGATAGGCTTTAGAATTGGTGGAATAGTCAAGAAACCAAGTGACGTGAAAATACTGACGTTTGATGATGTGCTCAAGGTTGCTGAGACTGCAGGTAAGTAGTTACGTAAAGAACTCAAGTAGTGATTTCTGCTTCCTTCCTGTTCTCAACTGATCCTCCTTAATACCGAAGTAACCAAGTATCCTCATAGCTGATGGAATTATCTGCTTATCGATGTAGTACTCGATATCTACCTCATCAATTGACTTAACCAAGATATATGGCTTAGCTTTCTGAGCTAACTTACCACCACCCTTAGTAATTATGTAGCCCACCTTATCACCTATCGAGAGCTTGTAACCTAGCTCAAGTAACTTCTTAGCTGCAGCTACATGAGCAGACAATACCTTGTACTCACTCAAGTCCTTACTCAAGGTCTTCCAGATAATGAGCTTACTCAGAGGTACCTTACCACTCCTCAACTCTTCAATTACTCTATGTACGTACTCAATAGCCTTATCGACACTTCTCTCCTTTAGCACAATTTCAATGGTCTTTTCCTGCACCTCCTTAGCTATTTCAGCCCAATCACCGCGGACAGCTTCAAAACCAACTATGTCAATTCTACCATCGGGAAGTAATCCACAGTACCTCTTCTTAGCTTCCGTGAAGAATACCCTAACGTATATCTTATCCGGTTTCATCTCGAGACCAAGCTCTTTCTCAACCCACTCAATGAGCTTCCTAATTTTGTCTTCATCATAGTTCACAAATATGCTATCTGTATCGCCATAGATTACCTTTAGACCGAGTTGAGTAGCGTAGTTAATAGTTTTCTTGATCATTTCTCTACCCCAAGCAGTTACAGCTTCAGCAACCTCTCTCATGTACCATCTAGCACCAGTCCAACCACAGTAACCATACGTAGCATTTGCTATTACCTTGACAGCTTTTTGCCTCTCATCGAGTATCCTGTACTCAAAGCTAGTTGGTGGGTACTTCTTCATCTCCTCTCTAATAGCTTTCCTGTACTTAATCAGGGTCTCAAGGACTTTTCTGTAGAAACCTGGGGGTTCTCTTCTAAATCTATGACCAACTTCGGGTGCTACGTAGACCATATCTGGCGGTATTTCTTCCATTGGAGGTACATAGGTATCGGGTGATACATTATACTTAATCATGATGTTTGGGTACATTGCTGAGAAGTCTAGTACAGCAATATTCTCATGAATACCGGGTTTAGGCTCAAGCACTATAGCACCCCTGTACGTTTCAGCTGGTCTCTCAACTCTATTCGGCACTAGTTCATTGAACTTGTATGCATACCTCATCAATAACCACTCAACTCTGAAACCAACGGATGCAGCACCAACCTGATCCAGTGGTATTCCTGTAATGGCTGATAGCTGGATAGCGAATGGTAGGAACTTCTCAGCAAGACCAAGTATACTCTCAACATCGTCCATTGCATAGCGCATTAGTAGTGATCTCTTACTCTCATCGTCCCAGTACTTGTATATCTCATGACCTTCAATAAGTACTCTCTCACTCTTCTTCTTAACACCAAGGTAATCAGCAACATTCTCAAGAGTCTTAACCTTAATCTCTGGTATCTCCTCAGCAAAGTTGTAGAGATCTACATTTGCTCTACCAAGTATGGATATGTGACC
>CAZYGV010000183.1:0-2498 GCA_964647155.1 uncultured Thermoproteales archaeon
CTTCAAACCACCTTCAGCTGCTCCGTCGAAGGAGGTGTATGCTCTTGAAGTTTTTAAGGAGATTAAGAGGTTTTTGAGGAGGTAGTGCTCTTCATCGATTAACTCAGGCGACCCTGCGGTCTTCACTGATCAGCTGTCGCGGGCATGTGATTCCTTTTCGAGAAGGCTAAAATACTTTACCCCTATTTTCACTATTGATGATGAAGGGTACCTCCCAACGAGCTTACGCTATGACGAACACTCTTCCAAGCTGACTAGGTGGTCTCCATGTCCTTCACAATGGTTAGGGGTAGAGCTATAGGTGATAGGTTCGAGATTTCCATTGAGGGTGACGTCTCAGCAGATAAGTGGTACGTGTGGGATCTAGAGGTGAATCTAGGGGACTTCACGGTATCAGTGTATCCTGATGAGATCTTTGAACGTGCACCGAGTGACATATACGTGCACTTCATCAAGAAGTACACTAGGGATGATTCTGAGGTTAAGGTATCGTACATATTCTCGAAGAACAAGGAGGAAGTATTCGTTGAGGCTACTTCTAGAGACGGTAAGCTACTCTGCTCATACCTTAGACGATATAGACCTGATTCATTTGAAGAGGCATTTCACTACTATGTAATCGATCACTCATTCCTACTTGAGTATATAAGGGAGGATGAGAGGGAGAAGTGTAGGGAACTGCTACCTAAGGTACTTGAGCTATATAGGTCATTCATTCAGGAAGTCATCGAGAGGAGTAGAAGCGAAGGTAAGCAGCTTCCTCACATAGGTAAACTCACGAGAATTCTTGAGCGTATGCTTGATGAGTTGAGGAAGTAAGTATTTTACCGAAAGAGTGAATTACCTAGATCCCGAGTAGTACCTGAATTCCTCAGTAGGAGGTTTCTCATCTTGAACTCCAAGAGAGTAGTTTACGAGGTTTTTGAACGCGGTGAAGGTGCTTGGATCCCCATGCACGTTGAGTCAGATAGTAAGGATGAAGAGTACTTTCTCGGTGATGTTGTTGGTATTGGAGCTAAGATAAGAGAGTGGAGAAAGTTTAACTCTATTGGTGGTCCATTTAGGAGATTTGAAAATGAATCACTTACTGACTGGTGTAGTAGAGTTCACTGCAATTCCTACTCCTGGCCTAGTACTGATGATGTTGTGAATGAAGCTGTTACAACATTCTTAACTGAAGCACGTAAGTACTCCTCGGAGAAGTTCATTATCTGTAAGATACTCGGTCCTACTGAGACAGCTGAAGCATTCTTTGCACCACCACAATTCAGTAGAGCTAGAGAACTTGGTCAGATATACCATAGGTTCGACTTTGCACTTTACCTAAAACTTAGATACGGTGAAGCTATTAAGATATATGACAGGATAGCATCCTACATACTCGAGCTAGTTAAGGCTTGTGCTGAATTAGATATCGTTGATGCAGTTAGGATAGCTGATGATGTGTGTTGGTACGGAGGTACTCTCTATAACTGGGACTTTGTTCGTGATAAGTACCTGTACTGGCATAGACTCTTCGCAAATACGATTAAGCGAAGAGGTAAGTATGCAATACTGCATACAGATGGTGACATAACTAGGAACAACTTAGTTCGTGAATTAGCTTCTATCTACGATGCACTACACCCACTAGATCTATGTCCTAAGTCAACAGTTGATGCTGCTTATAGGTGGATTGGTAGAATACTTGAGGTCAGGAAACTACTTAGTAATCTGAGTAAGCGTACTGTATTCTTCACAGGTTTACCGATAGACTTGATCTTCAATGACTCTATTGTCGTGAGTGAGTTAACTAGGTTAGTTGAGTACTTCCTGAAGATGCATGGTAGGAGGGACCTAGTCATAGCGACAACACATAGACCGTACCCTGGTAGATCCTATAGTGAAGAGCTCCCTAGGAAGAAGGTTCAAGCGATTCGTGAACTTCTCAGAGCTTACTCACTGTAGGTGACAAACATGTTTGATTTGAGTAATGTTACTGCTCGTGAGTTCATAGAGCTGATTGAGCATGCTACTAATCTGCTTAGAGAACTTCGTGAACATGGTGAGAGAGGTAAGTTAGTTTTCTGTGATTACCTCGTTGAATTACCTAGTACAGGTACTATTATTGTGATGAGTGATCTCCATGGTGATTACGATACA
This sequence comes from uncultured Thermoproteales archaeon, assembly GCA_964647155.1. GTDB lineage: Archaea > Thermoproteota > Thermoprotei > Thermoproteales > B15-G16 > B15-G16. Next base: position 2,143 of record CAZYGV010000183.1, read on the forward strand.
CTACTCAATATCTTCAGAGTAAATGATGTCATCAATAAATTGAGAAGTAGAGAGGACTTCTACCTACTATTCCTAGGTGATTACGGTGATAGAGGTTCGAAGACACCTGAGGTGTGGTATGCAGTATTGAAGGTATTTACCCAATTTCCCAATAAGGTGATTCTACTTCGTGGTAATCATGAATTTCCACCAGATCTCCTAGTATACCCATATGATTCACCTCTTTACTTTCGAAGATTATTTGGTAGTGAAGGCGTAGAGATTGTTCATAGGCTTGAGAACCTATTTAGTGAACTGTTCATAGCGTGTAGAGCTAAGAACGGTGTATTCTTCGTTCATGGTGGTGCAGATTCAGC
>CAZYGV010000184.1:0-2488 GCA_964647155.1 uncultured Thermoproteales archaeon
TTGCTCCTCATGTACGTCACTTCTCGGTTAAACTCGCTGTAACTTATAGGTTAAGCTATCGTAGCTTTGGGGTGTGCTATGTATTAAGGACGTGGATGTTAAGTTATTTAGCTTAGTGTTGAATTGCTGTTTCTCGGTGATGTCATGTACTCCATTATCGATGCTGAGTATGAGTTTAGGAGAGTTACTGAGTACTGGAGTGTGTTTTCACAACTACCTTCAGTAGCTATTGGTGAGATTGGTGGTCCTACATTTGTCTCTGATCTCAAGATTGCTGTTATCACTGGTAGTGAATTTGGTTCAAGATTCATAGGTAACCTCTGTAATCACAGTGGTTTCTGTACTAGGTGTCTATCCTGTCTTGGTGATAGGTGTAGGTATGGTAGGTTTGACTTCTCGAAGAACATTGTGTATGTTCACGAGGTTCCTTCTAGAACTGAGTTACCGAGTGTAATTGATGATCCTGAGAAGTACCTACCTAGGAGATTACCGAGTGTAGATGTTGTGATTGCTACAGGTCTCCACAGTGATCTATACCTAGCTCTACCTGATCTCCTTAGAAGTGCAGATGTGAGAGCACTCATAGTACTTAGAGAAGATCCACAGGATGCACCTCGTGGTATCATTAAGGATTTGGAGGATGCTTGCTGCGGTTACGGTATTGAGTTTGCATCAGCTAAACCAGCTTGTTCACTAGTACCTGACTCCAGGATGAGTACCATCACAAGGTTTGTGAGGGAGTTTAGGGTTGGTAGACCAGTCCTCAAGATGAAGTGTATAGGTAGTGTTTTAAAGAGGGTTGAGGTCGTAGTATCTGCACCATGTGGCTGTACTTGGTTCGTTGCTAGAAACCTCCTGAATCATAGATTTGAAGAGAGTGAGAGAGGTGTTATGGATCTGTGTAAGAGGGTATTCATGCTACATCACACGTATCCCTGTAGAGCATCTATGATGTGGGATAGAGAGCTCGGTGACTCGGTGATGCACATAGCATCCTACATCTGTGCTGAATCGGTATTCCAAGGTTTAGGCATGTACGATGTTGTTAGGAATCTAGTCATTGAGAGACTTAAGAGGAAAGTAGTTTAACCCATACACGAGATCAACTACACAGCTACCGAGGTCTACTCAATGCACTTCAGTGAACTCAAGGAGAAGATACTTGAACTACTGAGAACGGACGTAGAATTTAGGTACGCTGTAGCAGGTCTTCTCGGACTCGAGGAAATCCTGAGGAGATTAGATGAACATAGCAGAGTGCTGAGTGAACACAGCAGAATACTGAAAGAACATAGTGAAATACTGAGGAAACACAGTGAAATACTTGAGAGACACAGCAAGATTCTCGAGGAGCACAGTAAAATTCTCAAAGAGCACACTAGATTACTTCATAGATTAGTCAGGGATGTAGCAGACATCAAGAGAACCATTGAGAGAATTACGATATCCCTTGAAGAAGAAGCTAGAGAAGTCATAGCACATAGACTCAGAGAGAAACTAGGTATTGAAGTACCACTATCGAGACTAGAACTACCTGAACTTGAGATTAACATCTACGGAATTGCTAATGACTACGTAGTGATTGGTGAATGCACAACAAGACTAGGGATCAGAAAAGTAAGGGAATTACTTGAGAAGTACAGAGTATTGAGGGAGAGGTACAGAAATTACCTAAGACCAAAGATAGTGCTCACAATATACGCAATGACATGCACTAGAGAAGCAATTAAAGAAGCAGAAGATACAGGAATCTGGCTAAATACAGCAACGAGAGAAGAGACTACATTAAGGGTATTGAATCTAGATTAGAGAGCTAAAATAGCTTCAGCTTTCTTAAGTTGTTTTGTTACTGGATCTACTTCAAGTGCTAGGTTTTCAAGTGCTGTAACTCCAAGAACTTCAACATCACTCTCCTCAGCAAAAACAACAATACACGTAGCTCTCTCACCAAGACACTCAATTACAGCTTCACCAACCTCACGCTCAATAACTCTACCCTCAATTGTCCTAAATCTCCTTCTACTGATAGGTCTAATACCGAGATTCTCAGGCTTACAATGTTGAATCCATGTGTAGGTACCCTCAGTATCAACAAGTAGCTCTAGCTCGAGAAATCTCGAGAAGTTACAGGGATTGTACACCCTAGTACTGGGAGGATCTCTAGCTTAGATATTAGGGAGACTCATCTTCGACTTCAAAGCCCTCACGGTAGATGCACTAATCTCCGTGGCGAATATGCTAGCAAGGTTCGAAGACTTATTTAATTAGGTTAGTTGTTAGTATAAGACCTAGCATTACATTGGTAGTGTTAATAGCTGTCCAGCGTTGGGTTGGTACGTGTAGTTTATCTTCTGTTTGCTCTGTCTGTCGTGGTTTGCCTGGTGTATCTCTTTATGAGTGTAACTCCTAGGTACACAAATGGTGTGTCTAGCGCTGCTATCAGGACTTTGAATAACCACATGCTGACAATAATATTGAGTAGCACCTC
>CAZYGV010000185.1:0-2475 GCA_964647155.1 uncultured Thermoproteales archaeon
GATGAGGTAGAGACTAGCGTTACATGGTATGTGGCACCGGAACTTGTGGATGTAGAGACGCTTAAGAAGGAAGGGAGATGGGGCGTAGTTAGGATAATACCTGCAAAGTACGTGAATGCAGCTGGTAACGTATTTCCAGACAAGCCATTTAACTGGTACGACGTAAGTCACGCACCAGAACTATTCTACTACCCCAAGGGCTTCGTCGGTTGGCCTGAAAAAGCATCACCAGAGAAGGGTAAGGTAATTGTTGAGACCTGTATAAAGAGAATGATTGAATTCATCGAGTGGTTAAAGAAGACATACCCACCAGGAAAGATACCGAGAACATGGATTGAGATTGAGGATTACTTCTATAATAAACCAAAGGAGTGGGTAGAACCAATAGAAGTTACTAAGTAAAATCCTTCTTCTCTTTTCCCTTACCTATCCACATTAGGTGTTACTGATGAAGCTCTCCATAGTGTATGCACTAGTGCCTAGGACTAAGTTCAGAGCAGCTATAGTGGCACCTCTCGAAAGTGTACTTAAGCTAGCTAGTGAAGAGGGAGTAAACGGTATTGAATTCAATATTCCCAATCCCTTTGAGGTGAACGTTACTGAGCTGGAGAGGAAATTGAGTGATTACAATCTTGAATTATCTGCTCTCTCAACAGGACTATCATATTTAGAGTACGGATATAGCTTAACACATCCAAATGAGGAACTACGTAAGAAGTCGATAGAGTTCTTCGTGAAGTACTGTGAGATTGCTCACAGATTGAGTAAGTACAATAGAGTCGTCATTGGTTTAGCTCGTGGTCGAAGTGAAGGTAGATCGAGAGAAGAAGTACTAAACATATTGAGAAAAAGCATTGAGGAGATACTGAAGAGAACTGAAAGCTACGGAACAACACTATTAGTAGAACCAATAAATCACTACGAAACAGATATACTGAACAAGCTTGATGAGACTATAGAGTTCATTAAGTCAATTGGTAGCCCCAGAGTCAAACTACTACTTGATACCTACCACTCCACAATAGAGGAGAAAAGTCCATACGATGCAATTGTCAAAGCTAGAGAGTACATAGGTTACGTACACGTAGCTGAAAACAACAGACTAGCACCAGGTATGGGTATGCTGGATTGGGAGAGGATAATCTATAGACTTATCGCAGTAGGGTACAATGATTACCTCAGTATCGAGTGTATACCCTACCCAACGTATGAAGAGATGGTGAAAACTGGAGTTGAAACTCTTAGGAGAGTACTAGAATTGAGGTACTGATAAGTACGTATCTACATCCCTACAACTCGGGTGAAAACACATGTTCTACACACACGCTATAGTCCGCGGTATCGAGGTAGTAGCAAAGTTCCCATGGAAGATAGGTATCGTAACATTCATGATATTTCCAGAGCTACTGAAGTCAGATGTAGGTGCTGGAGATAAGATAAGGACATTGCTCGATGATCCATTTTTCGAGGTTTTTGAAGTAGCGCCAATGAGAGATGAAGAGTGGAGTAAGATAGCTCATGCAGTTAAGGAGAAGGAATTCGCACTAGCACTACAACCTGAGGTACTAGTTAGGGGAAAGAACCCAAGTTCATTAAGTGAAGAGGAGAGGAAATCTGTAGTTAAGTCATTCATTGATGAAATTAGGAGAGCTGGTGAAAGGGGTATGAAAGCTGTAGCACTGTGTACAGGACCTAACGTTACAGGTCCTGAACGAGAGAAAGCGATTGAGGCATTAATAAAAACGCTGAGAGAACTAGCTGAGGAAGCGAGTAAGTACGGAATGAATGTCTACCTAGAGACATTTGATCAGGTATGGGATAAGAAGAGATTACTTGGACCTCTACCGGAAGCTGTAAAGGTAATTGAGAGAGTACGTGAAACACATAGAAATGTCTACATAATGTGGGATCTAAGTCATGCCCCACTACTCAATGAGGATCCAGAGGTACTGAAGTCATATCCAGACTACATAGGTCACATACACATCGGTTGTGCTAAGAAGGTGGATGACAAGCTATATGATTGGCACCCAGGATTCTACAGACCAGGTGCACTGAATACAGAGAAGGAAGTAGCTAAACTACTCGAGGTACTACATGACATCAAGTACAGAGGAGCAGTAAGTTTCGAGATTAAACCAGAACAAGGACAAGAACCACTTGAGGTACTCCACGCAGCTAAAAGTGTCTTAATTAGAGCTTATCAACTATTCCTAGAAGCAAAGCTATAGCTAGCCATCACCTACCTCCAAACATCAGTTTTTTAAGTAGATCTCGATCCTGCCAGTACTTGTGTACACAGAATTTAAGTACCCACTATTCAGGATAGTACCTGGTACAAGATATATTGAGATAAGGATTGCCTGTAGAGTAGATGCAATTAGTAGTGTAATGAAGGTAGTTGGGAAGTACCTCCTCTCACCAGCAATTATGGAGGTGAAGAACGAAATCCTCGAAATCATTGGTTTCATCAAT
>CAZYGV010000186.1:0-2466 GCA_964647155.1 uncultured Thermoproteales archaeon
GCTCTATAGCTACCCCCTATGGGAATCACACCACCTACCCTCAATACCTTCATGAATGTGGGTTGAGTTAGTGGAGAAGCTATGTACTTCAGTACCATGAATTCATACGTTCCAGTAGGTAGTGCTACTGCTACTACGGGATACCTTGAGGTTACCTGAATCACGTAACTACTCCAAGGTGCTGTGTAGTTGCTGCTAGTTAGATCTCTGACTAGTATGGTGTATGTACCTGTTGCGTTTTCCTCCTCGATTACTATGTGCACTGTGTGGTAGGTACCTTGTTCTCTAATTAAGCTGTGTGTGTAAGGTATTGTCGTGAGTAGTAGTGTTGTGAGTAGGATTAAGGTCATGGATACGTACTTCAATTTCATCACCCACTTCAACTCTAGTTTTCTGTCTCGTCAAGATTTATATACTCGATCTGGTTTAGTGCAATTGGTGAGTATGAGTACTGTAGATAAGAGGTATTTGGAGCTATTGGATAGAGCACTCAAGATGTTACCACCTAGGACATCTAGTGGTAGGAGATTGGAGGATATTCAACTTAAGGTGATTGTTGCTGGTAAAAGGACAGTGATTCAGAACTTCAGGGAGCTGTGCTCAATACTGAATAGAGAACCTTCACATGTAGCTAGGTTTCTACTTAGAGAGCTCGCAGCTCCAGGTCATATTGAAGGTGATGCACTTGTCATTCAGGGTGAGTTCCCTAGACAGAGACTTATTGATATCTTGACCAGGTATATCAAGAACTACGTTATATGTCCTGTGTGTCAGGCACCTGACACGATATTGGTTAAGGAGAAGAGAATGGTGTTCATGGTCTGTACTGCGTGTGGTGCTAAGAGTTCCGTAAAGCCTATGGCATAGGCGATTTTATGGAGAGGAGGTTCTACGCAAAACTACATACCACAGGTGGGTACACGATACTAGCTGTCTGCGATAAGGATCTACTCGGTAAGAAGATTGTTGATACAAAGAGGAGGTTAGTTGTATACGTTGATCCCAGGTTCTACGGTGGTGAGGAGATAACCGAGTCTCAGCTCTTGAGGTTAATTGAGGAGGTTGATGTGGTTAATGCACTTGGTAGAGATACAGTAAACGTTATACTGAGTAGGTACCCTCAGTACCGTGAGGCAATCATCTTGATCGGTGATGTACCACACATACAGATCCTGAGGTTGGAATAGATGAGTACCGAGAGGTTTTGCGCTCTCTGCAATAAGACAGGTGTAAAGCTCATCGAGAATCTATGTGAGGAGTGCTATAGGAAGCTTCATCCACTAATTGAGGTTAGAGAGGAGGTACTTAGAGTTCCAGTATGTCGTGAATGCCTGAGCTATGTGTTTAGGGGTAGGTGGAGTAGGGTAAAGTACTACAGATCTAGTGAGGAATTCCTACGGGAAATTATCAGTAAGTTCTTGGATCGTGTCATTCAGATTCGTGGAGAAGCCAAGGAGGTTAAATTCACGGTAGAGAACCCTGAAGTACTTGACCTAAGTGACTTATCTCACGTAACCATTGATGTCGTTGTACAGGTCCTAGGTAGAGTTCACCCAGCTATGGACTACTACTGGGAATCTGCAAAATTTAAGCTACAGATTGTTCCTGAAGTGTGTCCAGTATGTCGTACGGTAGCTTTGAAGAGGGAGAGAGCCATATTACAGGTACGAGCTAAGGATAGAGCTTTGACAGCTGATGAGAAGAAGGAAATAGTCAGTATAGTGAGTAGCTTTACACAGCAGCTTCTCCGGAGGGATAGAGAGGCTAGGATTGTTGAGGTTAGGGAGTCGGAGAACTACATTGATATAATCTTTCCATCAGCTAGTGTCGTCCGTTCAGTAGCGCATAATCTTCGTAAGCACTTCGTATGTGAAGTTCTTGAGACGCAGAAGGTAGTTGGTATGAGTAGTAGTGGTAGGCCGGTGACGAAGGTTACTGTTAGGGTACTACTTCCTCCATTTAGAGAAGGTGATGTCATAGTTGATAGAGGTGGTAGAGTACTATATGTGGTCTCTATACATGGAAGGAAGGTCAAGGCTCTAGATCTTGAGAGGCTAGATGTGGTATCTCTCAGTAGAGATGAAGCTATGAACATTACTAGAGTAATTTCTAGAGAGAGCTTCAGTAGGGGTTTAGTGCTATCTGTTCAAGGTGCCTACGTTCAAGTACTTAGGTACAGCGACTGCAAAACAGTTGAACTCGCTATTTCTCGAAGTGACGCAGTTGAGCCGAAGAAGGAAGTACTTCTTGTGGAAGTAAACGGTAAGACATATATCATACCTCAGGTACTCTGAGCCTAGGTGGTGTCTTCATGAGTGAAGTTAGGAGAATTAGGTTACCAGCTGAAGGTGAGATGCTAGGTAAGGTAATTCAGCTAGTTGGTGATGATAGAGCTAGGGTGTTCTGTGCAGATGGTAGAGTCAGGATATGTAGGATACCAGGTAGGTACAGGAAGAGGATGTGGGT
>CAZYGV010000187.1:0-2443 GCA_964647155.1 uncultured Thermoproteales archaeon
AGGTAGGGTATCTCGTAAGCTTGTTGAGGAACTAAAGAGTGAAGTGCTTAAGTGCGCGAAGTGATTCTATGGTAGCAGTATGGTGTAGCTACCTTTCTCACCTCTGATTAGGTGATTGAGAATCCAGGGCTTTAACCCATTGAACACCACAGTAGGTACTCTTAATTCGCTAACTAACTTAGGCACGTACTCATCAACAACGTCAATTTTCCTACCAAACTCACTAACCCTAATCACATGCAGTAAGTTCCCTCTCTTATCTACAACACCATCAACTACCTTACTCAACAGTACAGAGTCTACGTGAAGTAGGTAGCCAATGTACACAGCAATGGAATCACTAGTCACGGACCAACTACATGGTAATCTCTCACCGTGTCTCTTGAGTACTTCATAAGGTAGGAGAACAGGAACCTTACCCACATCCCAGACCCTAGATACCTCCCAAAGTGAGGAAACTGGTACTAGAGCCTCATGAAGTGACGCCACGTACATACCGTAGACCTCCATGGACTTAATAGCCATCCAGTGAGCAACATAGTCGCTAAACTCAAGTTCACTCTGTAGCTCTCTAACTAAATCAGCAAATACACTACCACCAGGAACCAGTACGAAGTACACGTACTCACTAAGTTCAACAACCTTGTCAATTAACCTCTCTAGAGACTCTCTGTACCAAAGTAACTCACCACTGACCTTCAGGACAAATCTCTTCCTCACGATTAAGTACCCCCATGAACGAACATCAACGCAGCGGCATAGGCAGGAAATACACTCGATACCTCACGACCCACTAGGTCTCGTATGCTGATTACCTCTCTAAAACCAGCTCTCTCAGCCGCTACTCTAGCTAGGAACTCACCGATACCTGCTGTTATAACGGTGAAAGTACTGGGGTCCATACCCTGTGCAGCTATTCTCGACCTAATCTGCATGAGAGCCTCAAACACCTTAAATACCTGAACCTCGTAGATGTACCTAGCTAATTCACGAATCTCATACTCATTCATCATATCGACATCAGCACAGACAACCCTAGCAAGTCTCTCCATAGCTTCCCTAACTGACTTACCCCTACCATCAGCTGTCTCAGTAGTGTAGTCTTCAGGACCTATGTTACCGAGTACGAGGTGTACATCACCCATTAGTGCAAATCTCTCAAAGGAAACTCTAACCAGGTACCCCTTGTAGGGGACCTTATCAACGAGAGTAGCTACATTACCTCTAAGAACACCAGTGTAAACGAGTTCACCACACTGAAGCTTTTCTGGATCTGTAAGACCAAGTACCTGAACTCTACCATTCACAATAGGTATTATCGTCGTTGTTGTGCTACCAATGTCAATGAACACTAGGTTACGTATACTCCACTCACTACAGTACCTCTCAAGAAGCCACGCACTAGCAGCCCAATTAGCAGCAGCAACCTTCAGATAGTTCTTCACTGCCTCATCTCTATCAACAAGCTTCATCTCAACAGTGACGAACTTCACATCACGAGCATCGTGAAATGCCTCGCAGACCGACCTTACAACATGCTCAACCCCTTCTCTTTTAACACGATATATATCACAGAGCTCAGCAGTCATACACGTCGCCACAACGTAGCTATCAATACCAGAGGTGAGTCTAGACTTAAGCTCACGGAGCTTCCTCTCAAGACCCACCTTACCGTGAATCCACAGTGGAAAGTACTCTCGAATAGTCTCAAGGAGCTTTACCTCACTTCCACTCACAAGTAGCTTAACGGCCTTTAGATTAGCTCCACCAACGTCTAAACCGATGACATAAATCATGTAGATACCCTCAACAACGTAGAGGGGGTGAGATGTTATATGGTTCGTGTAATACCTGTACTCGACGTAATGAGAGGTCTCGTAGTACATGCAGTTGCCGGTAAGAGAGAGGAGTATAGACCGATATCAGGTAGTGTAATCTCACCAAGTCCAGATCCTAGACACGTACTCTCGAGACTCTACTCAATGGGTTTTAGGGAGATCTACATTGCTGATCTAGATGCAATAATGGGTAGAGGACGAAATGACTGGGTTCTAGAGCTAGCTACCTCCATGGGGTTCAAGGTACTCGCTGACGTAGGTAGGAGGGGATTAGAGCTTCAGGACAAAGCTAGTATTGAGTACGTTATCGGTACGGAGTATCTGGAGTACCCAAGTGAGCTAAATCTCATCAGTGGTAGAGTCATGAGTTTAGATTGCTTTGGTTTCGATATTAGATTCAAGAACACAACTCTAAACCTAAGGAATGTACTACCTGAAGTAGTTCATAGAGCTCCAAGGAAGATACTCCTCATTGATCTGAGTAGGGTAGGTACGATGCAGAGGCCAAATATCGACCTAGTGAAGCTCGTACGTAGTAGCTATGGTGGGGAGCTAATTGTTGGTGGTGGTACTCGTGATGAAAGTGATGTACTGCTGCTGAAGAG
>CAZYGV010000188.1:0-2436 GCA_964647155.1 uncultured Thermoproteales archaeon
GGTAGGTATCGTCCAGTACCTCTGAGTTTACTCAAGGATCTCTCACCTACTGCGTAGATGAAGGAACCACTCGTGAAGAAGAGTAGTGCTTTCGCTATTGCATGATTAACAACATGATACAGTGCCGCTAGGAGACTAAGGGTGGTACCTAACCCAATACCCATGAATACTATCCCAACGTTCATTATGGTACTATACGCTAGTAGTCTCTTGTAGTCATCCTGTACACTCATGAGTAGAGCGCCGTAGAGGGTACTGACAGCACCAAGCACCAATAGCACGAACTTAGTGTAAGATATTACGCCAGAAACTTCAGAAGGAATGACACCACCATGTAGTGTGTAGAGTACTCTCGCTATCACGTAGATCCCCACCTTAACGACAATTCCAGAGAGAAGAGCTGAGACACTTGCAGGAGCTTCTGGGTGTGCGTCAGGTAACCAGAAGTGAGTTGGGACTAGAGCAGACTCAATCATGAAGGCAAATACCGTCAGCAATACGAAGAGAGTTGAAGCAATAACAACATTGCCAATAGCCTTACCTGTGATAGGTAGTGTAACTCCCCTAAGCTTTAGCGTGTAGTCGACCATGTTTAGTGTACCGAAGGTACCATACACACAACCAACTACGGCGAAGAGGTACACTGAGGTTGCTATGGATGACATCATGGCGTACTTAAATGCTGCTTCTACAGCTTCTTTACTAGCTCTCCTAAATGCAACAAGACCGTAAGCAGATATACACATGACCTCAAGCATTACGAAGAGATTAAAGAAGTCATTTGTAAAGAGACAACCTAGTATACCAGCTTCCAGACATAGTAATAGAGCATAGTAGTACTCAATTCCATGGTATTTCTCCAAGTACTTGACACTGTACACTGCTGAGAGGAACACTAGGAATGCTGTGAGAGCCCCGAATACGATGCTGAACCTATCGATTTCGTAAGCAACACCTAATGGAGCAGGCCAACCACCGAAAAAGTAGACTACAGGTCTCCTACTTACTACGTAGAGGTAGTATGCCGTGTAGAGCACCACTACGAAGCTGTAGAATGTAACTGCACAAGTAAAGAGCTTGATGACTAGACTTCTCTTGGTGAAGAGAGCTAGTAAGAGAACTAGGAAACCAGATGTAGCTAACACCACTGGTACTGACGCAATTAGTGAAGCTACTAGACTCTCCGTCATACTGTTCACCTACCTACTCGAAGATTTTCCTCGCAAAGTACTCGAACTTCTCAGAGATGTACTTTCTACACAGTTCTCGATCCGTGGTCTTCACATGAATCCAGTGGACAAAGTACGTACCACCATTCTCACCTCGCTCTAAGTCGATGACTACTGTTCCGGGAGTGTTAGTAATTGAGTTGGCTACAGCTGTGATACCGTAATCTGTTCTCAGGTAGTAGGGTACAGCTACAATACCCGGGTATATGGGCATCTTGGGGTGGAGAATTCTCTTAGCTACATCGATATGGGCTCTAACCTCACTAATGAGGAAGAAGTAGAAGAGGTACGCTATGGCCCAGAACCATCGTACAACATTTAGTGCCTTACTTGGTTTCTCAAGTATGAGATGGCTAAGGATGCTAGCTATGGCTACCGACGAAATTACACCAAGTATGATCTCCATCTGCAACCTCTCTGGAGTAGGTGCAGTGAATAGCATGTAGATCAGAAGTAGGAACAGAGTCACCACAAGAACTGAAGCTATTCTTCTACCAATGGTACTCAAGTACTACCACCTCAGTCTCGATTTCTTAGCAATCTCCCTAGAATCTAGAGTGCCGTATAGCCTGTAGAGCTGAATAGCAAGGAATGTGAAGAACAGGATTACTGCTAGTCCAATGACAACAGCTGTCAGGACTAGGCATTGGACTAGAGGATCTACAGCTGTCTTCTCATACATCACGATATCCTCTGGTGTTGGTCTCAGCGGTAGTACTGCTACTCTAGCATTCGGTATTCTCCTGTAGCCTAGGAATACTATGAAGAGGTTTATAGCATCTGAGAAAATTGTGTATGCAATCACTTTCTTGATGAGATGTGGCCTAGTTACAATGCCGTACAGTGCTATGGATATGGTTAACACTAGGCAGGAGTAGCAGATAATCCAGATGATGTAGCTGAGACTGGTACTCAAGGTTTCACCTCCAGTAACTTCCTGAAGTACTCCTCAGGTATTGAGAGTACAAGGAAGATGAGGCAGAAACCTGTAGCAACAGCAATAGCATCGAATACATTTAGTACGAAGATGCTTCCTGAAATCCATACACCATTGACGTAGGGTGGATAACCTGTGAAGAGAGACCAAGGTTTGTACTGGTTCTGGAGTACGAAGCCACCAAGGAGTGCGGGTATGAGAGCTACGAGAGCTATAGCTAGGAGTCCAAGTGACCTGAGCACAATGAGTTTCCTCTCCTCGTACCCTATG
>CAZYGV010000189.1:0-2421 GCA_964647155.1 uncultured Thermoproteales archaeon
ATGTATGGAAGAGTAACGTTCAAGGCAGTAGTCACCAGTAAGACCTTAGTAACAGATATCACCGGTACGAAGTACATAAGGATAGAGTTAGCAGAGGAACGTGAGTTACCTGGACCCATAATAGTTGCTGAGGACAGGGAAACATCTAATCTAGTCAGAGAGATAGCACCAGTAGTTCGTCAAGTACTTAGAACACTACCGACACCTTTCGGTGTGGGTAAGGTATTGACACCTAGATTAACCATATGGTTAACTGAAGATGAGTGGGAATCATTGCCAGATAAGCCAGATATTGGTGATGAGGTTGAGGTTATTGTTGAAGGTACAAGAATTACTGTGAGAAAAGCTTAGGGATCAGAGAGTAGGTACTCCTTCTCTGCCTCCAGAAGTACCTTAACAGGGATATCCTGATACCTCTTGCCAACTCTCCTCCTTATTATGAATGGTACAACACCACTCCTAACTTCGAGAGTGGCTATAGTTATTGGATCTGTTACTCCTGGAGGTACCTGAATTAATACTGGAGCACCTAGGGCAATTTGTAGAGCTCTGGCACCAATTATCCTAGCTAGCTCATATCTAGTTAACTTAGCTGGTCCAAGCTTGATCTTAGATATAAGCCCTCTGTTTAGTGGCATAGCAGGTGAGGAGAATTCGCTAAATAAAAACTTTGTTTCTTTTAATTAAGAGATAAGGTTGGAGATTTACTCGAATTCAGTCTTTTCCTTTTCCTCTTCCTTCTCTTCCTCTTTCTTCCTCTCCTTCTCCTTTGGTGGTGCTGCAGCTATTACGTCGTCAATCCTCAACACCATTGTTGCGGCTTCAACAGCTGCCTTAAGTACCTGCTTCTTCACAATAGCTGGTTCTAGCACCTTCAGCTCGAACATATTAGCTATCTTACCAGCCATAACGTCTACTCCAGCCCACAGCTCACCCTTTGCGTGCCTTGCTCTCAGCTCCACTAGTACATCAACTGGTTCCATACCTGCTGTCAGTGCTAGTACGCTTGGTATGTGCTCAAGTGCCTCAGCGAACTTCATGACGGCAAGCTGCTCCTTACCTGGTAATGTTCTAGCAAACTCTCTTAACCTTAGAGCTAGCTCTACCTCAACTGCTCCACCACCAGCTACAACAGCTGGCTCACGAACTATGTCTCTAATCACATTGAGTGCATCGTGTAGCGACCTTTCAGTTTCATCTAGAATCCTATCAGAGCTACCTCTTACTAGTATAGTCACAGCTTTTGGATTCTTGCAACCCTCAATGAACACCATTTTCTCTTCCCCAACTTTTCTCTCTTCAACTAGCTCTGCATAACCTAGGTGCTCTGGTGCTAAGTCATGTATGCTCGTGATAATTCTTGCTCCTGTTGCTCTAGCTAGCTTCTCGATATCTGACCTCTTAACTCTCCTAACAGCTAGTATACCCTTCTTTGCTAGGAAGTGCTGAGCTAGATCATCAATACCCTTCTGCGTGATAACTACGTTTGCACCAACTTCAGCAATTTTATCAACCATTTGCTTCAGTATCTTAGCCTCCTCATCTAGAAATGCCTTTAGCTGATCTGGACTTGTTACCCTAATCTTAGCTGTCCACTCAGGCTTTTCTACTTCAAGTGGGCAGTCTAGCAGAGCTATCTTAGCCTTCTCAATCCTCTTAGGCATCTGTGGATGAACTACCTCCTTATCTAGTACGATACCTCTAACTAGCTGAGTTTCCATTACTGATTTACCACGTTTCTTCTCTATCTTAATGTTGTCTAGGTCTAGGTATGGCTTACCACCTCTCTCCTCTAACGCGATGAGTGCTGCGTTTACAGCTAAGTTTGCTAGGAAGTCTCTATACTCGGCAACAATCTTCGTGTGCATTGCTGTTGATGCTACCTGTGTCAGCACTGTTCTATCTCTTGGATCTACTTTAACGGCTATCTCATCAACTACCTTCATCGAGAAGTCAAGTGCCTTCTTGTAACCATCAATTATTATTGTGGGGTGAATACCTTGGTCTAGAAGTTCCTGAGCGAACTCAAGTAGCTTACCAGCTAAGACTACTGATGATGTAGTACCGTCACCGACCTCAGCATCTACTGCCTTAGCTACTTCAATCATTAGCTTCGCTGCTGGGTGCTGTACTTCCATTTCCTTCAGTATTGTAGCTCCATCAGCAGTTATAGTCACATCACCGAAAGCATCGATTAGCATCTTCTGCATTCCACGTGGACCTAGTGATGTCGATAAGATCTCTGCAACTACCCTACATGCTAGTATATTGCTTCTCCTTGCTTCTTCACCATAGGTTCTCTGTGAACCCTCTTTCAGTATTAAGACAGGTATCGCTGTTCTAGATGGGGCTGACATACTCAACTCACCACGTCCGCTATGACCCTCTAGCGCTTCTATATAAACATTTCTACATACCTAC
>CAZYGV010000190.1:0-2419 GCA_964647155.1 uncultured Thermoproteales archaeon
CTCTCATGACTAACGGATACAAGCTTTAAGTCCAAGTATATAAACTCTCACATCTCCACTAACTTGGTGATGAAGGAGGGGTTCTGATAGGTGAAGAAGCCGCTACTAGCTGAATATCTGAAACGTGGGGAAGCATCATCACTAACTCAGAATCCGAGGTCTTCTTCACCAGAGGTAAGGAATTGTTGTGTTAGTAATAAGTTTTCCTAGTACACCATCAGCAATGCGGAAAATACATCATAGGTCAGTCCCGAGTGCCCTCATCACCTACTAACTCTAGGTCTTGGAAAAGCTTTAGACCTTACTTCCTTGAGCAGCGTAAGTAAGCCCTTGACCCAATTTTCCTCAAATGCGCTTAGAACCAGATCCCACTTAATAGCTAGAGCTAGGTATAGCAGATAGAGTGAAAGTGATAGTAGTGCTATGAACTGTAGGTACCAAGGTATACCAAGTAATTCAAGACCTGATCCGAGAAACCAACCAAAGGATGCTGCTAATGATGTTATTACAATCTTACCCAGTGCACACGCCACGAAGAACTTAAAGAGTGGGTACCTTGATGCCCCAACAGGTACATAGATCACATCGTCTGGAGACGGAGTAGCAGCAAGGATCAGGATCACTAAAAAGATTTCCTTCTCAAACTTTAGTACAAACCTAAGTAGATTCTCCTTTCTCTCCTTTGAAACGAACTTACCAGCTAATCTACCCAGAAAGTAAACTACGACCTTTCCTAAAGCTGCACCAATACCACTAATAACACCAACTACCAGAGGGTTAACCCTCAATGTACCAACGTACGTCATCACAACAACTAGGTAGGGTATCGTAACGTATGGTATAGCATTACCAATAAACGACACAAGAAACATACCTAGTAGTCCATAGGACTTTATGAGAAATACCAGAGTACTCTTAATGTCCAAGTATGTTCACCGCGCTTACAAGTAAGTAGTGGAGAGTAATTTGGCTTTTCACCAACGCTCTAAGTTACCTTGTTCTTCTACTCAGTAATTGCCTATCCCTCAGCAACCTCTCCCTAACTTTCTCCTCAAGTACCTTAACATCGTACCTACCTAATAGGACCATCATAACAGCTATAGAGTGTGAACAAAAACCTCTTCTCTTAAAGCCCTCACACATACACTGAGGTCCTTCAGGTCCTACACGGACGAAGTACTTCATGTGATCACCAATGACATAGAATAAGCGATCGCTAACCCTAACTACCCTGCCCTCATTGATTAGACGCTCAGCTTTGTTAAGTACCTTATCTACAACGTCTAACTCATTAGATCTCTTCACCACCTAACACCTACCGAGCACACATATAGGGGTTCGTACATCTCAAGTGGTACACCTAGAGCTCTCAGTACCTCAAAATCATAGAATGCGCCGATGGGTACACTACCCAGCTCAAGTGCTGTAGCTTGCAGACAAATGTTTTGACACATTTGACCAGCTTCGATCTCTGCCACGTACGTACCTACTCTCTTAAGTGATGTCTTACGTGCAAGGATCACGAAGTTTACTTGAGCATTCTCAACCCATTCCTGACCTAGACACGCATCAGCTAACTCAGCATAGACAGCTCCCTTCCTAACTAGCTCCAGTACACCGCGTAGAGGATTAAAGCGGTAGACACCAGGCTCAATACCACTAACGGACCTTACGACTACAAAGAGTTCGCAAGTATACTCACTGAGGTTCAGCGGTATGTATGTCCTGTAACCATACTTACCGTAACCCGAACCAGCAACTAACAACCTACATAAGGAACTAAACTTCAGCACCTCACCCTTACTGAACTCCCTAACAGATCTACGTTCTCTAACAGCGACAGCAAGAGGTAGAGAACTCCTTTCGAATTCAAGAACTTCAACCTCCTTAAGAATTGGAATTTCTATAAATTCATCTCTAGGAGCAATACTCCTAACTCCACTGCCATAACCTGTGTGGATTAACATATGGGGTTTCCCACCTACGATGTTTCTCAATTTTTCCTCTAGTTCCTGTGGAATAGGGATAGGCTCTATGTCAGACATAAGGAGGGTAGACATAAGCCACACATTCTGTAGTAGATGACCAACCTCTAGGTGGACATACCTAATCCCCCTATGACCGTACCTAGCTGTGGTTCTCTCGTATATGGATGAAATAATCAGTGAACAGGGTACCTTACCCATAATCTTTTCTAGCTCAGGTACTGCATCTAGGTCAGATACTCGCTCTAGATAGTGCTCCGTTGCGCTTTCAGCAATATAGTGGTAGATTCCAGGACTTAAACCCTCAACAGCTCGAGCAACTACGTACACCTCTAGTGGGTACGTAGCACCAGCAGAGGGAACTGTTCGAAATCTTATCCCCCATCTCTTTTCTCTAACACCTTGTGCAGCATAGAGTATGTATGAGAGATCAA
>CAZYGV010000191.1:0-2386 GCA_964647155.1 uncultured Thermoproteales archaeon
CTTCAAGTGAGGCATTTCTTGAGTACGAAGTAACTGAGGAAGCTGAAGCCATGTATGGTCTGGACTATTTAATAGATTTTGTTAAGAGAATGGCTGATGTATCTGACATAGTCGAGATAAGGTTTTCTACAGCAAAACCAATAACCTTGACATTCGAGATACCTGGTGGTGGTCGTGTACTATTTATGTTAGCACCACGTGTTGAGTAGTTGAGGTGAGTATAAGTCATTTAGCTAGTTACCCACGTGGGGGTGAGGTGAGTGGGTGCTGAGCTTCAGTATAGGAAGAAGTACGTATATGCGGAGGACTATGGTACAGGTTACTTCAAGTACGGTCCAATAACTATAGGTGAGAATCCGAGAATGATACAGAACAGAGGTCTCCTCATTAGGGAGAAGACAGCTATTCACGAGATATTCAAGATAGAGAGAGACGTTATTGTGGGTGATGAGGAGATACCGAAGTTCCTAGGTTCTAGAGAGGACTTAGTTAAGAACCTAGTGTACCCTATGAGGGATGGAATAGTTAAGATAGATGACGAAGATGCTTGGAAGGTAATTAAGGCAGTTACGAGGTATGGCTTTGAGGAGTTCTACCCAGTAGCTTCAAGAGATCCAAACTTTAAGGGTTACTACGTTGTTGCAGCTCTCTCAGCACTAGCACCTAAGTACATGTACGAGAAGTTATTTGAACTACATAGGGAGCTAGATAGCGAGTTCGATAACAGGCTAATTAAGGCAATGACCATAATACCTCAGCCGCTAGCAGTAGCTATAGCTGAGAAGGCCTTGACCTGTCTGGTCGTTGAGTGCGGTCACGGTAACATACAGATATGCCCAATCTCGTACTACCCAATTAGGAAAGCCATCGTGGCACTAAATAGAGGTGGTGCTGAGGCAAATGCCATAACTAGGGAGATACTGAAGGATTGTGGTTATGGTGATTTAGCTCGTGAAGAGTATGTTGTTGAGAAGGTAAAGCGTGAAATCGGTTTAGTCCCTAAGAACTTAAAGGAGGCTATTAAGAAGGCTAAGGAGGAGAAGGAAAGGTTTAGAGCTAAGGTCAAGATAGATCCAGTTACTGAGATAGATCTCGGTGATAATTCGTGGATGAGATTTCTCATTGGTGAGATAGTGTTTAATCCAAGTCATGAAGAGTTCATGAGCTACATATCACAGGGCAGGTTAGTCATTGAAGACATAGTTATTGGCGATCAGAAGCTATATGGTACATTAGATTTGGCATCAGCAATAATAGAAGCTATTAGAGTCTGTCCTGTCGAAATTAGATCAAGGCTTTTCGAGAGGATAATTCTCAGTGGTGGAGCATTCATGTGGAGTGTACCACCTAATCTACGTGATGTAGCATGTGATTCAGCAACGAAAATAGAGCTTATGATCTCTGAGAAGTTACCTGAGATGAGAGGTAGAGTCAGTATATCACTAGTCAAGGATCCACAATACAGTGTTTGGAGAGGATGTATTGTGTATGGATTTGCACTACCAGGTGATTACAAGTGGGATTGGTCTAGACTTGAGGGTTGGTATAGTTGGAAGTAGTTGGTGTATGTAGTCGATGTCATTGACTGAGCTAGAGTGGGCTAAGTACGTAATTAGTAAGTGGGTTAGGGAAGAACGTAACCTAGTTCCTCTCGACATTAATGAGTTTATTTCTCAAAATCCTGAACTTCTCTCTGATGTGAGGTCTAATACCCTAGTGTTTTTGGAGGGTAAGAACAAGGTTGCTATTTACGTAGTGACTAGAGGAGTTTCGAGAGATGAAATTAGTAGGGAAATAGCTACGAAGTGTGTTGCTAAGTTGAGGGATTTTGTGGATAAGATCTATGTAGCTATACCCATAACCTATAGGTTTCTTGTAGATGGTAGGTTGATCAAGGAGTTAGGTATTGGTTTGCTGGTTTACGATCTTGATAAGGGTAATGTAGAGGAGTTAGTCCCTGCAAAGCCAATTACTAGACCTAAGGTTGCGGCTGTTGATCTCAGGAGATTAGAGGAGCTTGAGGAGAGGATTGCAAATATTGAGTATAGGCTTGAGAACTTGATGAAGGAGGTTAGTGAGCTTAGACGTACTATCTCGGCTATTGAGAGGTCACTACTGCATCCAGATGATGTCAGGAGAATGGTTACTGATGTTCTCGAGAGGGAATTGAGTAGGATTAGGAGAGAGTTATCTAGCTATGTACCTACAGCTCCGAGTGCAGCTGGTGTTGAGGTTGCGGCTGAGATCTCTCAGGAAGTACCTTCAGGTGCTACTTTTTGGGAGGAGTACCTTAAAGATCATCCATGGGTTGAGGTTCTGAGGAAGAGGTCGAAGGAAGGTGGTGAGAGTGGTTAAGAGAGGTAGACGTGAGCGAGGTACTACGTTA
>CAZYGV010000192.1:0-2347 GCA_964647155.1 uncultured Thermoproteales archaeon
GGTGGGATTGTGAAGAGGTGTATCCTCGTAGTTGATATGCTTAAGGACTTCCTTGAACCTGGAGCACCTCTTGAAGTACCATTAGCTAGAGACATAGTACCGAGGTTGAAGAAACTTCTCGAGGAGGCTAGGAGAGCTAAGGTACCAATAGTTTATGTGTGTGATAGCCATAGAGAATTTGATTGGGAATTCACTATCTGGCCTAAGCACTGTGTAGAGGGTACGAAAGGTAGTGAGGTAGTTGATGAGCTTAAACCTGAGAGAGGTGACATTATTGTTAGGAAGAGGAGGTACTCAGGATTCTACGGAACGGACTTAGAGATGGTACTTAGGGAGCTAGGTATTGAGGAGGTTGTAGTGACCGGAATACTAACGAATATCTGTGTGCTCTTCACAGCAGCTGATGCATTCATGAGAGGGTTCAAAGTAGTAATAGTGAGAGACTGTACAGCAAGTACATCACCTGAACTCCATGAAGCAGCACTCAAGATAATGGAAGTAGCTCTAAAGGCGAGAATAGTGACCTCTGAAGAACTAATCAAAGAATTCATTGGTAAGAGCTAGTTAGGCAACATAGGTCTAACATAGGAAAACTTATAACAAGCTAATTCATGGTCTGGGTCTCGGTATGGGGGCCACAAAACACATGTTAGCTAGAGACGTCAGAGTAAAGACCCTATCATTCATACGTGAACAAATTCTAAACTCAAGAGGGAGCTTGGTAACATTTAGAGCCGCGAAGATAGCTAAGGCAATAGCACCTAGCAACTACAGAAATGGTAAGGCTCTAACGCTAGCGGTTAAGGAATACCTGGAGTACCTAGTGAAGAGAGGTTATGTGAAGATAATTAAGGAAACGAGTAGAGGTAGAATTTACGGAGTTACAAAAGATTCACCACTTTGGAATCTACTACTAGTTAACTCACCGGATAAGCTACAGGAGCTAGCTGCAATACTAGAGTCGTAGATGTCTTCGGGATGAGGAATTACGCCTAAACCGAGTAGTGAGGAAGGGCATTCCAACTGACCGCTAGGTAGTTACTACGCTGTTGCTGTAATGATGAGTTTTTGGGGAGCAGAACAGTGAAGAAGCCCTTATCCCTCTGATTCCTCCTTCTTCTCCTCAATCACCTTACTCACTCTCTCGATTATTGATGCTTCAAACAACTTCAGCTTCTCATCAACACCACGAATCCAGGAATCAAACTTACCAACTTGCTTTTCAAGGACTTCAACAACACTACTCAATTCCTCAACCTTCTTCCTCAAAACCTCAACAGTGTTTACCCGGCTTTCAAGAATCTGAATTCTCTGTATGAGATTTGCGAGATCATCAAGTAACCTATCAACTGTTCTTTGGAGTGCAGAAACAGACTCATCAAGCCTATCAACCCTACCCTTAACTTCCTGAAAAACAAATTCAATCCTCTCACGAAGCTTCTGAACATCTGGAATACTTGAGTAAACGACATTAGATGAGACAGGGTTCAACCTCCTGTACTCCTCAATGTAGCTAAGTGCCTTACTCAAAGCCTCACCATCACCAATACATTCCCTAAGAACCTTCTCAATAGTACTGGGAGGAACACCATACTTCAATAGGGCAAAAACAATATTCCTTAAACTAACTCTACCCATTAAACCTCCACCTCAATATCTTCACTAGGTACCTCACTAGCAGTATTAACCTCCTCATGAGAATGAACTTCGCACTTCTTCTCCACAAAAACCTCTCTAGGCTTCCTAGCAACGATCCTGTACGGTCTAGCACTACCTCCACCAAGAACCTTCACCTTACTACAACCTGAAACATCAACTACCAGAACCTCACCAACCCTGAGACTTTGAAGTAGATCAACAAGTTCCTGCGATATCTTCAATGGAGATTGTTCTAGAATTTCTACATGCATTGGTGTGAAGATTAGTGTACTGTGCCTAGCTATGTGTGGTGGTGGTAGTGTATTCATGACGAGGATGCACCTACAACCAAACTTAGCTGTCTCGAGAACTAAGTGCTCTATCACGCTGAATCTCTTAACACCTTCACCTCTCTGGGGTAGTAAGTTCTGTGCTTCCTCAATAACTACTAAGTACTTGATGTCTGAAGTAAATCCCTGCTCAATAATGTGTGAGTACAATAATGTCAGTATTAGCGTTGAGTAAACTCTCTTCTCCTCAAGAGTTGAGAAATTTGATAAATCAAGTACAAGTCCTTGAGAGGTACTGAGCATATTGGTGAAAGATGTAGCATTTGAACTCGTTCTCGTAAGTATGTCTCTGAGCAGTTCAAGTCTTCTAAGTATTGCTGCTTTCATCTCAATCTCTGCCCTCGAAGTCACTTCATACA
>CAZYGV010000193.1:0-2340 GCA_964647155.1 uncultured Thermoproteales archaeon
CTCTACGTAGTTTGCTCCTCCTTCTCTAAGTATATTGACTAGTGCTGGGTCTGGGTAACATGTTGCCTTTACTCCCTTCAGGATACCTGCTTTCGCTAGTATTGCTGGTGCTGCGCAGATTGCTGCTACTACCTTACCTTTCTCGTGGAATAACCTACATAGTTTCTCTAGGTGTGGTAGTCCTGGTTCTGGTACCTTACCGACTACTCTTACGTATACTCCCGGTCCTCCAATTATGATCACTGCGTCGTATTCTGTAGCTAGCTCACTTAATCTGTCCTTGATGTCCATGATGTAGTACCTGTACGGTACATCTATGGTCTTGTTCATAGCTAGCACATCTACTATTGCTCCTGCTCTCTCAAGTACATCTCTAACTGGACCATACTCTCTCGGCTGGTAGCCCTCAAACAGTACAATCAGTACCTTCCTACCCTCTATCCTAGGTATCTTCTCTGGTTTAGTAGTCTGGACATAGGTTATCGTGAAGTAAAGGACTGTGGCTACGACTATTATTGCAATCACTATGGCGAGAACTAGAGTCCTCACCTTGATCACCCTAGGTCTACAGTGTGTAACTGATGTTTAAGTACTAGCTCATGACTCTACCCATTCTCTCTATCTTCTTCGAAACCCACCCTTCCTCTAACTCCACGAGTTCCCATTCCTTCTTGAATTCTTGAAAGTACTTCTTGGCCTCTATCCAGAATCCATCGTCGTACACCACGATACCATGTTCGAGAGCATCTAGTACTGCTATGTCGAAGTTCTTGAGTGCTGTGTAGAACTCATCTTCGGTATATATCCAGGGCTGTATCATTGGGGTGTAGGGTATGAGCTTGAATCTATCTAGTCCTTCTGGTGCTAATTTGAGTACTATGAGGACATCTATGTCACTCCAGGGTTTCCAACATCCTCTAGCTCTAGAACCGAATACGACTATTGACCTAACATTACTCCCTAGTTTCCTCAGTACTTCACCTCTAAACTTCAGTATGTATATCCTGACATCTGTACCGAATTCATCAGTACCTAAGTACTTAAGCACTTCATCACCTCCGATACTATTCTTCTAGCTAATTCAATAGCTTTCCTAGCTACTGGTTCTGTGTACTTGATTCTGTACCTCTTTCTAGCGTCAGGGTAACGTGAAGCGTAGTAGTGTACTGTCATCTCTCTGAGTTCATCATTGCTTACTGTTAGCTTGAGTCCGTATGATCTAGCTCTCGAGTATAGTAGGCATAGGTCATGTGTTCTGAGGAAGTTGCCATGACGTAGTAAGTACGCTTTGAGGATGTGCTGTATAGCTTGTTCAGCGTGGAAGCAAGCGTATGCGTAGTCTCCTGTACTGTATCTCTCCTCTGCTCTCTTGAGCTCTGAGTAACTGCTCTCAATCCAGTCCTCTACTGTACTCACACTCCTCTCACCTACTTAATCAGCTCAAATCGCTTTAATCACCTATCATCAAGACCAATCTTCATCATCGAAGATAGGTGTGGTTATTACTTACTTAAGCTTTCCTGTATTGTCTCATCAACTCTATGATCTTGATGACTTCTCTAGCAAGTTTGATCTTGGATCTTAGATCAGTCATTACTATGTTGCTTGTGACCACGTAAATTCCAAGTTCCTTACTTATTCTCTCACCCACTTCTCTATCCCTCACATCTACTACCATGACGTCTACGTAGTCTCTAAGTATTTCGGCTACTGAGTAGCTTGATGGTTCGTAACCTAGTGCTTTTAGGAATTTGTGAAGTGGACCTGAAATTGGTCTATTACCTACTATTGGTGATATGGCGACTACAGGTACTTTACCATGTAGTTCCTTTATCTTCTCACCTAGTCCCTGTACCTTCAGTATTGGTAGTATGCTATTTACCGTGTTACTTGGTCCTATGACTATTGCGTCTGCTTGTTCTAGTGCTGTGAGTACATCTTTCGTTACTCTTGCTCTCTCTAGTCCTGGGAATGTTATTCCGTATACTTCAGGTTCCATTCTGTACTTGACCAAGTACTCCTGTATATGGAGGTTACCTATGTTTGTGAGTACGTAGGTTTCTACGTGGTTATCTGTTGCTGGTAGTACTGTGGCTTTGATACGTAGTTTATTTGCTAGGTACTTCGTTACTTGTGTTAGGGTGTATCCCCTTCTCATGAGCAGTGTTCTTGTAATGTGTGTTGCTAGGTCTCTATCGCCGATGTTGAACCATGTCCAGTCTAGTCCGTACTGTTTTGCCTGTTGTAGGAAGTTGAAGGTATCTTCCTTTATTCCCCAGTACTTACTTGTATCGAGGATGTTTGCGAAGAGGTACAGTACTGTATCTACGTCAGGTGCTA
>CAZYGV010000194.1:0-2333 GCA_964647155.1 uncultured Thermoproteales archaeon
GGTTGAAGAGCTATGGTATTGATTGTATAATACTATGTGTTGGGTACCTTAAGGAAAAAATAATTGAGGAGATTGGCAATGGTGAGAAGTACGGTGTGAAGGTAGCTTACGTAGTTGAGCCAGAGCCCTTGGGTACAGGTGGTGCACTCAAGAACGCAGAACACCTACTAAAGAATGAAGATTCATTCCTAGTACTTAACGGAGACATCATTACAAATCTTGATCCGAGGTTACTGGTTGAGGCAGTTAAAGAGGGTGATGCTGTAGGAGCTATAGCAGCAGTACCTCTTAGATCTCCATACGGTATACTGGACATAGATGAAGCAGGATTCATAATTAAATTCAGAGAGAAGCCAGAGCTAGTGAACTACTGGATAAATGCTGGTGTCTACTGCTTCAAGCCAGAGATCTTCGAGTATCTACCAGCTAGAGGCGATATAGAGGTAACTGCATTCCCAAAGCTAGCTGAGGAGAAGAAACTCAAAGCAGTTAAGTACAGGAACGTCATATGGAAGTCAATAGATACAGTTAAGGACATAGAGGAAGCTGAGAAACTACTTAGATCCATGAGGAAGTGAAGACAAGAGATCTAAGAGTTATTAGAGTATTCGATCCATGGAAGAATCCACTATGTACCTGCCCACCCAAGTACAGTCTACAACCCTACACACGCTGTAGTCACCAATGCCTATACTGCTACGCAACCTCATACATTGGGAGAGGTAGAAGCACACCAAAGAAGAACTTACTGAGAAACCTACTACACGACCTAAAGTACATAGACAAGAAGTACCACATAAACCTCTCAACAAGTAGCGATCCCTATCCACCTGAGGAACTTGAATACAAATTAACGAGGGAGGTACTTAGGATACTGATCAATGCAGGATGTAGAGTGCTGATAACGACGAAGAGTAATTTAGTTACAAGAGATATCGAGGTAATAGCTAGAGGTAGAGTGGCAGTCATGATAACCGTGACAACACTAGATACTGAGCTAGCTAGAGTACTGGAGCCAGGAGCACCATCACCAAGAGAGAGACTACATGCTATTGAGGAATTGGTGAAACAAGGTATACCGGTAGGTGTTAGGATAGATCCAATCATACCATATCTAAACGATGAACCAGATGAACTACGTGAATTAGTGAAGACAGTAATTGACCTAGGTGCAAGACACGTAGTAACCTCAACCTACAAGGCAAAACCAGATAACCTAGCTAGAATGTGCCAAGCATATCCAGACTTAGCGCAGAGATGGAGGAGACTATACGTAGAGGAAGGTTCTTGGATACACGGCTACTGGTACCTAAGTCCTGAATTGAGAAAGAAACTCCTAAAACCTGTAGTTGAAGTAGCTAGCACCAGAGGAATTACCTATGCTGTGTGTAGAGAGGGATTGACATCAGAAACCTACTTCAAAGCACCTACCTGCGATGGCTCACACCTAATACCTTAATCAGCTCGGAATTGACACATCACTGAAATCAGCTAAGCGCCGAATCATCACAATACTTAAACCCAAACCACTCGTGAATTACCATGTATGAAACCACGAGTAATTAAGATTACTGCAGGTACACTGAGCGATGAAGTACTTAGAGAAGTAGCTCAAGTAGTTAAGTCAGGTGGATTAGTCATATACCCAACAGATACAGTATACGGACTAGGTGCAGACCCACTAAATGAACAAGCAATAAGGAGAGTATACGCAGTCAAGAGAAGAGAGCAGAAACCACTACCAGTACTAGTATCGAGCATAGAGAAAGCAAGAGAACTAGTCTACGTAACACCAGAAGCCGAGAAACTAATGAGAGCTTTCTGGCCAGGACCACTCACGATAGTACTCAAGAAGAGAGAACTCGTACCAAACACACTAACAGCAGGTAGAGACTCACTAGGAGTAAGACAACCAAACATGGAGCTAACACTCAAGCTGATCGAGTACTGTGGAGGGTACCTCATCGGTACAAGTGCAAACATATCAGGTCACCCAGCACCCAGAACTGCAGAGGAAGCAATGAAGGAAATAGGAGCGGAAGTAGACGTAGTGATCGATGCAGGACCCTGCCCTGGAGGAATACCATCAACAGTCATAGACCTCACAACACAACCACCGAAAATAGTTAGAGAAGGACCAATAAAACGAGAGCAAATCAAGGAAGTACTCAAAGTAGAGATACTATAGACAAACTACGTAAGCTATGAAGTAAACCTTTAAAAATCAACATAAAGAGTGAATGTCGAGGTTAAAGGGCCGGTAGCTCAGCCTGGAAGAGTGCCCGCCTTGCGAGCGGGAGGTCCCGGGTTCAAATCCCGGCCGGTCCACCACA
>CAZYGV010000195.1:0-2311 GCA_964647155.1 uncultured Thermoproteales archaeon
ATGCCATCAATTCATACACACAAACTGATAACTCACGACGTTCTTGAGGCTCTTAATTTTGTAAAGAAGTACCCCAAGGAGTTCATTGAGGGTGTACTGGAAGGAGTTGGTGAACCTGATACTCTACCTGATAGAGAGGTTAGAGTGTACGTGGGTGGGTACAAGAAGACCAAGGTCAGGACAAAGATGGTGTATGTCCGTCACCATGGGGTTTCTCCCAATTTAGTGAGGTACTACCTATCACTAGCATCCTACTTCTACCGAAAACGGAACCTATATGATGCTGGTAGAGCACTAGGTCGTGCACTACACTACATACAGGACAGTGCTATACTTAGGCGCAGGTACCTGATACTCGATGTTCATGATGAGGTTGAGGCCATGGTAGAGAAACTCTATAGGGTGAAGAGAAGGAACTTGATTTCGCTTATTGAGTCAGGTGTTGCAGTTACTGAGTATAGACCTAGTTCAAATCCTGAGCAAGCACTGAATGCGATGATTAGGGGTACAGTAGGTCTATTATGTAGATTTGAGGAGTTACTAAGGCTAGATCTAGCTGAGGTCAAGAAACGATACAGGAAGACAAAGCTACAGAGAGCATTGGTATACCTAAGCCTCTGTACAGCTACCATCACTACACTCATAGTAGCACCATACCTACTCTTCATACCGATGATTATCCTACTGATAACGACCTACGTGATAAACCTATATGTCCCAAAAGCCTACTGGGATGCCTTTGCAGTAGGACTTACAGTAGTTAGACCTAGGGGTTTAACACCAGCTCTAAGACCTAGTACAGGTTCTAGAGCGAGAAATTAGTTCACTACTCATAACCGCCTAACGTGAGGTAAATCAGTGCTATACTGTTTGTAGTAAGTCCTATATTCCTGTACGGAATTCTACAGTTAGGTTCCTGAAACTTACTGGTGAATTCTGATGTGTCATGGCGCCTCAGCTAGGTGTTTAAAGCGTGATACCGTGGTTCAAGTACTTCGTGAGAGATTAAGTGATCTACCAAATTTCGTGAGAGCAATCCTCCTCTTTGGTTCTGTTGCTCGAGATGAAGCTCTTGAGAGAAGTGATATCGACTTACTGGTACTGCACAAAGATCTCGCTATTCAGGATCCAGTAAGGCGAAGGAGGTACCTATACAGGTTAGTTATGGACCGTATAGGTGATGTGTATGATGCTGTAACTCTCATTGACATGGAGCTGAGAGAATTCTTGAAACCACGACTCATTACGCCATTACTTCTCAACATCTACTGGGATGCCGTTATCATACTTGATCGAACAGGTACACTCAAGCAATTCCTCAAGTACGTACGGACAAGAATACGTGAAGTTGGACTCGTACGTATTCGAAACGGTAGAGCATACTACTGGCAACTCCCAAGACCTCTCCAGAGGATTAACCTCCTATGAGCATTAACCCACTGACCGAAGTACATTATAGGTATCGACTCGCTAAGCAACACCTAATTAGAGCAGAGAAACTGTATAGGTTAGGCGATTGGGCAGGTACCGTTCAATTTGCTCAATTAGCAATCGAGAACTTCGCTAAAGCTCTCATAGCAGTCTTTGAGGTACCTACTTGGAGTCATGATCCATCAAGTCAATTACTGAGATTAGTAAGTAGATTCCCACATAGTACTACTGAGCAAGTACGTGAGCTAGCTAACATAGCTAGAGAGGTAGCACCAGAATATGGGAGATCTACCTACGGTGAACCAAATAGAGGGCTTACACCCAATGAGTTGTACGATGAAGAGCATGCACGAGAGATTCTAGAGAAAGCACATAGAGCACGGGACATAGCTGAGAATGTTCTAAGTGCCTTAGGTATTGCTCTCAGGTAATAAGTCATAAACCTCTAGACATGATCTTCAGCTAACTCCTCACCCTCACACTGCACGCAATTTATGACTTAATAGAGCAGTGAGGTAGCAGGGACGAGGAGTTGAATTAGTGCTGTTATGGGGGTGTGGGTTTAGTGCTAGGTTGTAATTTAAACCTAAGAGCTTTGGGTTGATATCTCTATGGTCTCTATAATGGGGTAGGGCATAGTGGTAGTGGTGGTTTTCTGGATGTGATTTGGAATAACGTACTTATTATGTGTGAGTTATTACTTTGCCCTATCCATGATGCTTAAGTACTTAGACTTTGGTTCTCTATCATGTGTTTTACTTCCTCTTTTATTTCCATTAGTGCTTTTACTGCTTTCGCTTGTGGATTGTAGTCTAGTATGGATACTCCTTTGATATCTGCTTTCAATACATCTTCGTCGTATGGTATTGTGTACTTTATT
>CAZYGV010000196.1:0-2269 GCA_964647155.1 uncultured Thermoproteales archaeon
CCTATGCACAGAGTTTAAACTTTTGGTGTAATTTCAGTACATACGGTTGGGAAATTGAGTAAAGGGGTAATGCTCTATTACCTTCTTCTCGGTCTTCTTGTTGGTCTTGCTTCTGGTTTTCTCGGTGGTGGTTTTGCATAGAGTCTCTTAATCTCTTCGATTCTCTTCATTAGATCCTCCTTGAGCTTTGGCGCTATGAATTGCCCTGTGAATGCGTCTACTCTAGCTGCTATAGCTAGCTTCGCTGCTAGTGCTCTAGCGATCTTACCTCTCTGCCATCTTGGTGATCTGAAGATTGCTGGGAACTGGAAGATTACTCCGTGCTTTGGTGGTTTACCTCCTGTTCTCAATGCTCTGAAGAGTGCCTTCTCAGCACCTAGTACCTGTATGGTACTTGCTGGTAACATAGCTAGCTTCATCAGTCCTCCTGCTAGCTTAATCAATCTAGCACCTAGTAGTGGTCCAACTAGCTCTCTGATGTTTGGCGCTACCTCCTTCATTGCTTCGTCTATGTAACTTGCTAGCTTCCTCCTTATGTCAAATAGCTGTAGTGTGATACCTGCAACTAACTTGATAGGTCCAAGGTCGAAGTCTGTCATCTCTGCACCCATGCTCTTCTTTGCTGCTTCTGCTATTCTCTCAGCTCTTGCTGGTGGTATACCTAGTTTCGTTAGCTTCTCCTTACTGAAGTTTGATCTATGACCTAGCTCGTAGACTAACCTGACGAAGTCTTCGTGATCTCTAACCATGTCATTTAGCTCTGGGAAGTGTAGGCTGTACCACTCTCTCAGTCTCGATGAGAATAGGTTCAGCGTCTTGTCTATGTCGTCTATTGCAGATATTGCCTGTGCAATGAATAGGTCTCTCTTCTCTGCCGCTTTCCTCACCTTCTTCCTAGTCTCTATAACTGTTGCTTCGAAGAGTAGTTTTCGGAATTCTTCAGGTGATAGACCGAACTCCGGTGCATACTTGGTCGGATCTTTTCTAACAATTATACCTCCTCTACTTGGTTTCTCCACCTTTACTTCAAGACCTGGAAAGCTAGATGCTATCCTTCTGGCTAGTTCCTCATCTTCGACAACTATGGTCTTGATACCTTTCTCCCTTAATCTCTCACATAGTTCCTTTACTTCATCGATTAGTTCTCCGCCTTCAAGTGCCATGAACTTATCCGCTATCTTATCTGGATCACGTTCAAAGGGAACTTTCTCAATCACTTGACCATTTTCATCAATAGCTAGTACTCCACCAACTGTCTCAACTATGTACACAACATCAGGTTTACTCATTAGATCACCTCACATCATCTAACAACACAAGTCTAGAGCTACTCTTAAAAACATTTCTAACTCGCTACTCACTCTTTTCCTCAAGTACCTTCCTTACTCTTTCACGAAGCAGTTCATACACTACTCTACCATCTACTCTACCACGATACTTCTTCATGAGTACCCCCATTAGGGTAGATATTGCTCGTTCACCTCTCTCAAGTATTAAGTTCCTGTACTCCTCTACAACAGCATCAATGTCCTTAACTAACTCACTTAACTCAACTCTCCTCAAACCAAGCTTCTCAATAGCTTCCTTAACAGAGGCTATTGGGTTCTGTGCTAAGTACTTCAGTATCTCTGGTACAGCTTCCTTAGATATCTCACCCTCTTTAACCAACTTAAATACCTCGAATAGAGTACCATCACTAATGTTGTCTACTGGAATTCCCTCTCTCTTCAGGTAACGTAGTGTATTGACGAGTACTGATGCTACGAGTACTGGGTTAATACCTAGCTCGTGAATTATCTTCTCAAAGAGATGTAGATGTGGTGAATCTAGTAGTGGTTCAGCTAATTCTCTCGGTAGATTTAGCTCTTTAGTTAGCTTTTCAAGAAGCTTATCCGGGTACTCAGGTACGTACTTCTCTGCTTCTTTCTCAAATTCAATCGTTATATATACAGGGCGAACGTCTGTCTCTGGGTACATTCTAGCTGCTCCTGGTCTTGGTCTCATGAAGTAAGTTGTACATCTGGGTTGGCTGCTCTCGTCTCTTCAGGAACACCGTATATTGCTTCTTTAACTCGCTCAATTATTACTTTGAAGGCTTCCTCTACATCAATTGGGTTACCTGCTATTAGGATGTATCCATCGTGTGGTCCGATACCTAGCTTCTCCTCGACTGAACGAACTTCATCTGATGATATTCCGTATGCTGGTAGTTCATCACAGTGGAATAGACCTTTGACACCGGCCCAGACTCGTGCTCTATCAGCTAGCT
>CAZYGV010000197.1:0-2265 GCA_964647155.1 uncultured Thermoproteales archaeon
ATTATACAGAGGTTAGTATACTTGGTATGTAGTGAGTATCCTGAGGTCTCAGTTATTGCTACGGGTGGAGTCATGTGTGGAACTGATGTTCTCGAATACATAGCCTTAGGTGCTAGAGCTGTTGGTATATGCTCAGCTGTCCTACTCTGTGGTATTACTATTGTATCTAATATTCTTCAGGAACTAGTGAAGGAACTCGAGAGTAGGGGTTTCAGCAATATCAACGATGTTAGAGGAATCGCTTTAAAGAAGTAGGTGGCTGACCCATGTCGATGATGAGTGGACTGGCCACTGATACGTGATGACTAGTGCTGAGAGCTGAATACTAGAGATTTCAACACAGTACCCTTTAGTAGATTGAGGTTCGATCTATAGACACCAATTAATTCAGCGGCCTTGAGAATACACTCCTTCCCTCTATAACCTAGTATGTACATCATTGCAAGAGCTAGGTAGTGTGCTGTAACCTCAGCAATATACTGATCAATTAAGTTATTTGGTATTTGCATGCGCTCTCCAGAACCAACACCCTCACAACTGCAATCAATCCAAATCCAATCACTAGCAGGATCAAGAACCTTTATGGGATACAGCCTACATGTTAGCGGTTTAAAGTCATGTATTCGACATCTCATAGCTGAATCATCATGAAAAATACAGTACCTAGTTCCTTTCCTCAACCTAACTATGGGACATACCCAATTCCTAGCCTCAACATGCTCAATACAGCAGTATTTATCAATAACATCAGTAAACGTAACGTGAAGACCACGAGCAATCCTAGCAACATCAAATACGGTAACAATAGGACCCTCTCTACAACACTCACCACAGTGAGTACAGGTAAATTCAATGAAACCATCTCTAGGTACCTTAACCAACCTATAGTGTAGAGTCTTTTCAAGGAACCTAGCAACTGACCATATTGATTCCACTTCAGTCCCCATATTCTCTGAACCAATTAGTGTTTGAAGCACTAAAAGATATCTCAAGCAGGAATTGAGGAAATTGGTGGACCGGCCGGGATTTGAACCCGGGACCTCCCCCGCGCCAAGGGGGCACTCTTCCAGGCTGAGCTACCGGCCCTTGGCCCTATGTACCCCTCTACCTTTACTGATTTTAAGGTTTCTCTCTTCACTGGAGCTAATGTACATAGCTTCCCCTCACTTTGGTGCTTCATTTCTTGTGGAATTTACACTGATGTTCTCTAGATATTATGTGGCTACTCCACTCACTTTAACTACGTTACGTGGATAGTTCTCTGTTTTCTTTTAGATGCCTAGGTGATTACTTTGTCCACAGCTCTTGCCGTTATTGAGGAGATCTTTAGGAGGTTTAAGGAATCACGTATCTTCTTGTGTAGAGATGTTCTTCTACCTGATTACATTCCTGAAACTCTCCCACATAGAGAGGAGCAATTGAGGAAATTAGCTCTAATCCTAGCTCCTGCACTTCGTGGTTCAAAACCGTCTAATGTCATTGTTTACGGACCTACAGGTACCGGTAAGACCGTTTGCGTCCTCCTTGTCTTGAGGAAACTTGTTGAAGAGTCTCATGGTAATGTAATTTCCCTCTATGTAAACTGTAGACAGTACGATACTAGCTATAGGGTGTTGACTGAGCTCTGTAGGCAACTAGGTCTTCACGTACCTAGTTCTGGTTTATCTACTGGTGAGGTTTTGAGGAGGTTTAGTGAAGGTCTTGAGGAGTGTGGTAAGGTTGCTATTGTTGTCCTTGATGAGGTTGATGTTCTTGTTAAGAGATCTGGTGATGCTGTTCTGTATCACTTAACTAGGCTGAACACTAATTTGTCGAAGGGTAGAGTATCTGTCATTGGTATTAGTAATGATCTTAGATTTACGGAGTTACTTGACCCTAGAGTTAGAAGTAGCTTAGGTGAGGAAACTATTGTGTTTCCACCGTACAACTATGCTGAATTATGCGACATCCTTAGGGAGAGAGCTAGGTTAGCCTTTAAGCCTGGTGTTGTATCTGACTCCGTTATCTCGCTATGTGCGGCTATTGCTGCTAGAGAGCATGGTGATGCTAGAAAGGCTCTTGATTTACTGAGAGTTGCCGGTGAGCTAGCTGAGAGGGAGGGTTGTGAGCAGGTTACTGAGGAGCATGTGAAGAAAGCTCTTGTTCAGCTTGAGAGGGATAGGATTAGTGAACTTCTTCGTGGTATGCCATTCCACATGAAATTGGTCTTGCTAGCGATATACGTAGCTACTAAGAGATATCCTCTAACTGTGACTACCGGTGATG
>CAZYGV010000198.1:0-2229 GCA_964647155.1 uncultured Thermoproteales archaeon
CTATTAGGTGTGATTCCCTTCACGAGAACTTATTCAGCCGGAGTCACCTTCTTCACCATTCCGTAATGCGCGAAACCCTCATCACCTAGCTAGATCACGAATTGTAGTGTAAAAACCTATCGTAGTTCCAACTCCTTCTAGTCACGATAGATGGATAGATATTAGGGTGTGTGTAGTTAATTTAACTGGAGTTGTCTTAATGAGTTTGTTTGAGAAGTTTCTCAATAAGTCGTTAAGAGAGTTGTTGGAGGAACATCCTGAGGTAGTTATTCCTACAGTCTACGTTCATGAGAGAACGAAGCTCAGTGATGTAGTGTCACTACTACTGTCATCGGAGGTAGAGCTAGTTGTCGTAACTGATGATCAGGGTAGACCTAGAGGTATCATAGCTGATCACGATATTCTTCGACTAGTTGAACCAGGAAGGAGAGCCCTATTCTCACTATCATCAATGAGGAGAAGACACTTCAGATACCACCCAGATCTCTCAGCTGCAGATGTAATGGAGAGAAATCCACCAACCCTACACTACAGTGATCGAGTTAGAGACCTTCTAGATGTCATAACACATCACAGAGTAAACTACGTAATAGTTGTTGATGATGTTGGTAGACCAATAGGTGTAGTGTCCTCTAGACACCTAACCAGAAGGGTCTTAAGTAGGTTAAGAGAGCCCGAAGAAGTAAGTTACTGACTCCCTCTCCACCTCCTAGCTATTTCAATGAGTTTACGCACAACATCTCCTGCATCTTTACCGAAAATGTATATGTGAGGTTCCTTACCCCAATCACCGTAGTCAATTACCGCATCAGGTACGTACCCTACCTTCCTGATAGCTGTCTCGATACCCCAAGGTATTGAAGCACCCTCAGTAGCTTTAATATGCTCTGGTTCCTCAGCTCTATTGAATGATGATACTCTGTAGCCTAACTCCTTAAGTACCTTCACTAACTCCTCACAGTACACTATATTTGCACAGGACCTAACCTCAGGATTGAATTTCATAGCCGTTAAGACAGCCCTAGCAACGTGCTTAGAGGCACCAAAGTCAGGAGCCGAAACAGCCTTAGCTCTATTACTAATCCTAACAATCCTACCTGGAATACCAACAACATCCTGAATAGACCTAGCGTATGGATGAGGTAAAGCTTCAACTAAGTTCATTTGGACCTCTGGTATGAGATGAGAAACAACATCACCATACCTCTCCAGAAGCTCAACAGCATGCTTAACACTATGCAAAACCCTGTATCTTAAAGCATCCTTCTCAAGAGGTGCAAGAACATTCACAACACTATACTCGGTACCCAAAGCAACAGAATACGAGTACTGAATCATTGTGTTGAGTAGGGAAGTACTAGCCTCAACAGCATCAACAATATCCATACCCTTAGCTAAGTGACTAGCTATCAGCGAAGACAAGACACAACCAATTCCATGAAACTTCACACCTACCCTGGTATGTTCGAAGAACTTAACAACACCACTACCCCTATCATATAGAACATCAATTACCTTTGACGAAGTAGGTAAGTGACCACCCTTAACCAAGACAGCTCTAGGACCTAACTTAGTCAAGTACTTAGCAACCTCAACTACATCATCAATACCCTCAATAGATCTACCTGACAGCAACTTCGCCTCCTCAATATTTGGTGTCAGCACAGTAATGTAACTGCCTAACTCCTTCAGTAAGTAGTGAAGAACTTCAGGAGGTGTCAAGGTAGTACCATCCCTAGCTCTGTGAATTGGATCAACAACGAGAGGACACTTCAGCTCAGTTACCAGATCACGAACAAGCTCAACACAGTGCCTAGACCTGATTACACCAACCTTAATACACTTAATTTCGAGGCGCTTAGTTACTGAATTAACTATCTCTCTTTGGACCTTATGATCAACATCATAAACAGCATACACCCTATCGAGGTCCTGAACAACAATACACGTTGGAACCACAACTGCGTAAACACCAACAACCCTACACGTGAGTACATCAGCTACATAACCAGCACCACAACTAGGATCAAAACCAGCAACTACGAGAACAGTAGGTACGTTCAGAGCTACCACCACGCTACAGCTCTAGGAGACAGAGAGGTGTCATAGGGGTAGGTATAAATAGGAGGTGTCAGCCGGGAGTGACCCGCAACCCCTCACCCTGCCGCATTAAGCGGCTGTCAGGAGCGGCATGTATACAGTGTATTGAGGACCTTAAATACTTTACGC
>CAZYGV010000199.1:0-2201 GCA_964647155.1 uncultured Thermoproteales archaeon
GACATGGGTAACACCCATCACCTATACACTACTTCACCTGAACACAAATGCTTATAATGTAGCGAACACCATACGCTGTGAGGTGGCTAACCTGAAACCAATAAATGTTAAAATAGATATTAGGAATACCGCCTGGGTGCTAGCAATCGCCATCGCTGCTCTCGTTACCTTCTCACTATGTCACATCATGTACAGTGCAGAGTTAATGGAGGTGAAGGAGGATTACTGGAGATTAGTTACAGAGCTAAATCACACAAAAGCTCTATTGAGTAGCTACAGGGATAGATACATCATAATGGAGAAGATGTATAGAGAACTTGAGAAATCGTACAATGTTACTAAGCAACAACTCAAAGAAATTGAGACAGAGTTAAAGGAGTACAATAGTACTGTATGCTCAATCATTAAAGAGCTTAAACTCAGGCAGAAAGTTCAGAGGGATTTCATAGAGTTGATCATAGTTGCTGTGCTGACTCCTGAAGCTAAGGATAAGTTGATGAGGATCTTTCTTGAGATGGAGCATGATGTCGAGAGTACAGGAGATGAAGATCTTGTGAAGTTATGGGAGTTCGCTAAGAAGGAGTTAATGGAGAGGAACTATAGAGGGTGGATGGAGTGTCTCTTCAAGTTAATTTCAATGAATCAGTACAAGATCGAGAAGTTGCTTAAATCATTACCACCCAAGAGTGAGAAGTCTAGGGAGTAGTACACGTTATGATCTATGTACGTGAGCTAACACCGAAGGTACCTCGTTTTGATCCTATTGAGTTAGCTAGGTTAACTGAGAGTATTGTCTGTAAGAGAGTTGGTACTAGAGTTGCTAGGAAGTATACCCACTTCAAGGTTGTGAAGTTCTATGGTGGTGTCGCTACTGGGTTTGTTGTTGGTTGTAATCTCAGATGTTTCTTTTGCTGGAGTCCACCCTCTAGAGATTATCCTGAGAGATATGGTAGGTTCTACACTCCTGAAGAAGTTATCGATCGTTTGGTAAAGTTGATGAAGAGTGTAGGTGGGGATAAGGTTCGTATTAGTGGTGGTGAACCAACAATATCTAGGGAGCATCTAGTTCAAGTACTTGAATGTATTGAAGCTAGGTCTGATGTTAGATTATTCATACTTGAAACAAATGGTATTCTCCTAGGTTACGACAGATCCTATGTCAAGGAATTGAGTAGGTTTAGGGATAAGGTAGTTGTTAGAGTTAGCTTGAAAGCTGGTACTCCTGAGAAGTTTAGTGAGAGGACTGGTGCTAAGTCAAAGTACTTTGAGTTACCATTTAGAGCAATTAGGTGGTTACTCGATGAGGGTGTTGAGACTTATGTAGCTGTCATGACTGATCCTAGGTTAATGACTAGAGAAGAGAGGAAGATGTTGTTCTCCCTGCTTACAGATATAGATCCTAAACTACCTCTTGAGGTTGAGGAGGAGAGTATTGAGTTCTTTCCACAGACTAAACGTAGATTAAGGTTAGCAGGTATTGAGCTATAGTACTGTCACTATCTGAGGTACCACCAGCACTGTAGCTGATACCAGTGGTATAGATATGTTGTCATCTATCTTATCAAAGTGCTCAACTATACTAGCTGCTAACCCTGAAACTGCACCTAGTACACCATACATGAGATATCCAACAGGTATGCAGAGAATTGCCATAGCTAAATTACCTATCCAAGACTTTGTCCTCCTACCATTAACTAAATGACGTACAATTCCAGTAATACCATCACCACAGGACATGAAGAATATTGGCAAGACCGCTAACCTAACATCAATGTACCAAAGAGAAGCAACAATTACCCCCCACGTAATGGCGAAGTAAACTTCCGATAACCTACCAGGTATCTGGAACCAGTACATTAACTTACCAGTTCTATGAGGTATGTAGACAACAGTAGCTAGTATTAGTGAGCAGATTAGTGGTACTATAGGGCTTGTGAAAAGTACTGGTAGCAGTATTACCGTTACACCACCAGCTAAGACATGGATGAGTTTTCTAGCTACGTAGATACCAGCTTCGTGACCATCAACTCTCCTAAATACCTCGTAGACCTTCCTCGATATCACAACTATGACAAGTACATTCCAGAGAAGCAGAATTGAACCATACAGTACCTCGTACATTGACGGTACTAGACCGTACATCTCCTCTAACACCGTAATACAGAAATTGACGAGAAGGAATTTATCAGTCAGCGAGTTAC
>CAZYGV010000200.1:0-2172 GCA_964647155.1 uncultured Thermoproteales archaeon
GCATCTGGGTCTGTACCTATGAGTACGACATCTACTTCACTAGCTAGCTCTCTTAGTACCTGAATTACAGGCCACGAATCTGCTACGTTTGTCGATTTACATCTTGGACATACATTGGTTTCGAGAGCAAAGGTATTACCACAGTTCCTACATCTCTTGAGTACTGTGTAGATTGGTATGAAGCCCTTCTCTGTCTTCAGTACACCGTAGATATTTGTCTCAGTTAATGTACCTTCTGATAGTAGGTCAAATATGTGACCCTTAGTAGCGACTATTGCTAGTGAGTACGTACCTGTACTAACTTCATAAACTGGTACCCCGTTGATAATTCTTATGTTTGGTCTACCGAAGAATCTAGCTATTGTCCTAGCTTTTGTAGGTGATTCGACTATGAGTAATGCTGCTTTCATTGGTTCTCTCAGTTCTGAAGGAGGTATCTTACCTTCAAGTAGTGCTCTAATCCTATCTCTCTCTTCGTCAATTACCTTGAGTATCTCCTCGAGGTTTACCTCATTGAAGTCCTTCCACTCAATTTCCTCAAGTATGAAGGATAGCTCTCTCTTGAGTGCATTGAATGCTTTCTCATCATCTACAATGAGTACGGACAGGCCGTGAGATACACCACCGGCGTATAGTCTTGAGGTTCTTCCTGATGCCTGTATGTAGGTTGTTACATCTGGTACTATGAATACGTACCTACCATCTACCTCACGTAGTGAGATGTAGGGTGACTTAGCTATCTTCTCCTTGACATCAGGTCTAGACATTAACTCTGATACAAACTTCATAACTGACTCAATGACATTCTGTGCATAGCCAAGGAATCCCTGTAACTTCTCACCTCTCTTAATAGCCTCTAGAACCTGCTTTAGCTGATCTTCACGCAGTAATGCTACGTTTCTCAACTGAGCAATGTACTTATCACATAGATCAGTCTCTTCCCTAGGTACTACATCCCTCATTACGTGTAGAAGCGTCATGTACCTAACAGGATGGAATTCCTCGATATTTAATGTGAACTTGAATTTTGGTACACCAGTGAATACAGCATACCTAACCCTCTGTGGTAGGTCAATTCCTCTAACCAGCGGTGATCTAGCTGTTGCAGTACCAATGAGCACATCGTACTCACCAGCAACGAACTTATCGAGTATATCCCTCTTCGGCTTAACGTAGGCGTAGGCCTTGACTCCCCTCTGATTTAGGTACTCACAAAGTTTAACTATGAACTCTTTACCTTGGTCTGGTGGTACGAATATTAGCCCTCCATCACCTAGTTTCCTAACTATCGACAGTACCTTACTGAATATGTCTTCGCCTTCTCTGAGGTACGTATATGTATCGACTATGTTTCTCAAGTACTCCATTCTAGAACCTATATCAAATCCGAGGAATTCACGGAAGAGTAGTACACGTAGTGTTCTCCTGGCTCTAGCAAGTGCACCGGATACTACGAGGATGCCAATCCTACGATTACTAAGTTCCTTCCTAATCTCCTCTCTTAACCTAACTACCTTTTCCTGATATTCGGTTACCTTACTCCTCTCAGAAGGTATCCGTGATGCTCTCCTCAATTCCTTCAGCGTTCTAATCAATTCCTCACCAAGCTCAATAGCTCTCCTGGGTATACCGAGGAGTAGGAGTACACGGTCTATGTTCTTACTTGTTGCCTTTAGGAAGCTATCTACGTCATCTACGAATATGAAGTCAAATCTGTACTTTGATAGCAGTTCGAAGTTTCTCGATATAAACATTGTAGTTACTATTAGTACATTAAACCTACCTTCTTCAATAGCCTTGATAGCTTCTGACTTCTCTTTCGTACTTAGCATTGCATGGTAACAAACTATCTTGACTCCCAGACCTAGTTTACTAGCGTAAGCCACAGTCTTCCTATATACCTGCTCAACCAATAGAGATGTAGGTAAAACAATGAGACATCTTTCACCAAATTTCGATGCTTTATAGAGAGCCATTAGTATGCCAAAGGTTGTCTTACCTGAACCTGTTGGAGCTATGACAGCAAAGCTCTTACCCTTGAAGATTCTCTTCGCCCATAACCTCTGTGCACTCCACATACTTGTACCGAGTGCAGCTTTGAAGAACTCGTTGAATGCATTTACCTGTCTATTAAGCTCAAGGTAATCTCTCAATAACTTCAATCTACCACTA
>CAZYGV010000201.1:0-2171 GCA_964647155.1 uncultured Thermoproteales archaeon
CCTCTACTTCACGTATTCCCCTTGGTGATAGGTAGAGTATGTAGGCTTTCTTAGCTCCTGTAACCCACTTATAGAGCTTTACCTGCATTATGTGTCTCTCCTTCGGTAACGTCTCTAGCGGTGCTGTTGTGAACTTGAAGTCTATCAGTACTTCGCCATCGAAGTAATCTGGTTGCGCGTATATAGTGTACTTTGTACTTCCTACATCAATTGTCTTACTGAATACTTTCTCACTATAACCCAGTATGCTCTCTAAACCCTCATGAATGGCTTCGCTAATTATGTTTATGGGCTTTATTGAGTTCGCTATGACTATGTGTGGTAGGGTTCTGTTGAATATTGCTCTCTGCTTGCAACCACATAGTTCGTAGACAGCTAGTTCCTGTAGTGATTGCCTACCTTCAAGTAGCCACTGGTGGTACTTCTTGATTATGTGATCTAGGTACCTCTTCAGCAACAGCTCCAACACGTTAATTCACCCTTCAACTAGTTGTGTGGTGCTGATTAACTCTCTTAAATTCGTAACCACGTTGAGTTAAGACCTCAAAATTTCAACACAGGTCTTCAATCCACTTACTAGGTATTCGATATCTTCCTCAGCTATGTACCCCATTATTCCAACTCTAATTACCGAGTTCTCTAATACTCCAAGACCTTTTGCTACCACAATACCGAATTTCTCTCTAAGTGTCTTCACAATTGACTTAGCACTGAGGTTACTAGGCACCTTTAGTACAGCTACGGTACTTGACCTAACCTCAAATCTCGGAAATCTGGTGAACCCTATAGTTTTAACTTTTTCATATAGTAGGTCAGTTAAATACCTGAATCTCCTCCATCGATTTTCTAATCCTTCTTCCTTAAGGATCCGTAGTGCAGTTTCAAGACCATATAGCACGTTGATTGCTGGTGTGTAGGGTGTTTCTGATCTCTCGTGAAGATGTTTGATGTACCTAGTTAAGTCCATGTAGATTGGTTTACCTCGAACTTTCTCAGCAACCTTAATAGCTTCTGGACTCAAAGCAACAAATGATACTCCAGGAGGTGCACCAATACACTTCTGACTACAACCAGCAACAGCATCAATACACCATCTATCCATATAGAACTCCTCACCACCAATAGCTGAAATAGCATCAACACACACAAGTAGACCATATTTCTTAGCTAACTCCGCAATTTTCTTTAACTCTCGTAGAGTAGCACCTGTACTAGTCTCCGTCAATACAGTAAATAGTGCTTTGTAGTGTTTCCTCTCAAGTACATCCTCAACATCACTTATCTCAACAACATCTCCTAGTGGACCCTTAACAACATCCACTACGGCTCCTCTCCTAATTAGTGATTCACGCAATCTCTCACCGAAGAAACCAAATGATAAGAGCAATACCCTATCACCAGGCTCAATAAGTGAATATACCATAGACTCGACAGCTAAAGTACCTGAACCAGTAAGTACAGCAACCTCACCCTCACTAGTCTGAACAGCGTACTTAATACCATCCACTATCTTCCTGAGCAGTGACCTGAATTCCTGAGTTCTATGACTAATGACCTGTCTAGACATGGCTTCAAGTACTTCCCTACGTAGGTGTACAGGACCTGGTGTTAACAACTTCATGTAAGGTACCTCAGACTAGTTAACTCACGTCTTATCTTCTCAATTAGTTCTAGAGCTATTCTCTCCTGTGCTTCATATGTTTGAGCACCTATGTGAGCAGTAACGACTACCCTTGGGTGTTTTATCAAATCGAACTCCCAAGGATACTTAGGTGGTTCATTCTCAAGAGTATCGAGACCTGCAGCGTATACAATCCATTCATTTAGTGCTCTAAGTAGTTCCTTCGTATCTATCAATGCTCCTCTAGCTGTATTAACTATAATAGCTCCTCTCTTCATTACCTCGAATTCTCGCCTACTGATCATGTGGTAAGTATCCTCCTTTAGAGGTACATGTAGTGTCACAATGTCACTTCTCTCAAGTAGTTCATGTAGAGAGGAAACAAGTTTAACACCTAGCCTCTTAGCCTTTTCTCTTACATCAGCTATGTCGTAGGCAATGACCTCCATTCCCAGTACCTTAGCTATCTCAGCTACTCTACTTCCGATTCTACCAAGACCGATGATGCCGAGAACCTTACCAAATAGCTCAATACCTACCTCCTTAATCC
>CAZYGV010000202.1:0-2164 GCA_964647155.1 uncultured Thermoproteales archaeon
AATAATAGTTAGGAATAGTATTCTCGTATTGATAGATTTTGGACTAGGAACATATGCAAGGGATCTCGAATCACATGGAGTGGATGTACACCTTCTACTTAGATCACTAGAGAGTACACACTACTCAATAGCAAGTACCTGTTTCAAACACTTCATTAAGGGCTACAGTAGGGAAGTAGGTGAAGAGTACGCCAGTAAAGTAGTTGAGAGAGTTCACGAAATAAGAGCTAGGGCTAGGTATGTTGAGGAAAGAATTAGGAAGAAGGACTTTATCTAGGATATACCTCATAACGAGCAATAGGCACAAGGTGGAGGAAGCAAGCATAGCGCTGAAACCATTTGGTATCGAGGTGAAGCAGCTACCCATTAAGAGACTTGAGATACAGTCAGATGACCTAGTTGAGATAGCTATATTTTCGCTAAGGGAAGTCATCAATCTAGTTAATGAGAGACCACTAGTTGTTGAGGATGCAGGTCTCTTCATACCAGCGCTAAAGGGGTTTCCAGGACCATACAGCTCATTCGTATACAAGACAATTGGTTGTCAAGGAATACTAAAGTTAATGAAGGATATCGATGATAGGAGAGCATATTTCAAGTCAGTGGTTGTGTACTATGACGATGATGTGGGTATGAAAGTCTTTGAGGGAACTGTGTGGGGAAGAATAGCTACTGAGATCAGAGGTTCTCAGGGTTTTGGATTTGATCCTATATTTGTACCCGAGGGAAGCAATAAGACATTTGCTGAGATGGGCCCTGAAGAGAAGACTAAGTACTCACATAGGGGTAGAGCATTCAGAGCACTAGGTTACTGGATAAGGAACATATTGGAGCGGCGGAGTAAGTAACCTACCTACACCTTTAGGAGTTCTGTAAATTGAGCTAAGCTTGGTGATTTCCGCATAGCTTGCTCCAGAATGTTGTATCAGTTGATTCAGGTGACTGAGATTACCTTCGATATTCCTCAGATCTCTCAACACAATAACCTTCTCAGTATCTGCATATACTCTGCACCAAGTAACTACCTTTTCTGACCTCCAATCACGGAGGACTCATAGCTGAATCCTATGCCTTATACCCAGTTTATCAGCTACGTACTCAACAAACTGCCTTATCAGTAACACCCTCAATCAGCACTAATATCATCCATTGATCCCTACGATGTACCACCTAGTTCTCCTGAATACCAAACTTCACCGAGTAGAATACCTTCAGTTAGTAACTTCCTCACTCTCTCCAGTAGCTTTGGATCGTCATCTACTCCATGAACTCTCGTCTCGCCATTGATCTTCCCCACAATCACCACATCTTCAGGATTAAGTAAGTCAAGTACATACGGTGAATGTGTCGTGAATACAACCTGACATGGAGCTTTTCTAAAGAGATTAACTAGTGTTCTATAGAGCCATGGATGCACGTAGTTCTCTGGCTCCTCAAATACTACAACATGCTTACCCAGGT
Source organism: uncultured Thermoproteales archaeon (assembly GCA_964647155.1). Classification (GTDB taxonomy): domain Archaea; phylum Thermoproteota; class Thermoprotei; order Thermoproteales; family B15-G16; genus B15-G16. The sequence continues at coordinate 1,462 of CAZYGV010000202.1, forward strand.
ATAGAGTTGTTATGAATGCTAGGAGCCTAAGTGTTCCATCAGATACTAGTTCTGGCGGAATCAAGTCACTAATGCTCTTATCTCGAAAAGCTATGTACACGTTCTTATTGTGTACAGGTGTGGCAAGTTCATCTACTTCAGGTATAAGACTTTGAAGTACCTTCTCTATCTAGAGGAACTTCCTCCTAATTTATTGTAAGTAATGTGTGAAGAACTGAAGCTAAATTTGAACCATCATACGAGAGTTCGGTTGTGTGAGTTAGTTCACAACCACTTTGCATCTGGGGAAAAGTGATGTACTGTGAGACATCTCCTAAGTAGAGGTACCATATCAACTACTCTGCTCTCAAGTCCCCTCCCGGCTTTAGTTACTACCGAGAGACTGTCTAGTATTTGGGGATAGTCGATAGTGAATGTAGTGCTTTGAGTGATTACGATTACTTGGTGTATAAATTGTGAGGATCCTGAGCTGTCTCCTACTAAGCGGAATTCAGCTACGACCTGACCACTCAATTTGAGTATTTAATATTTTATTGTTACTTCTTTCCATATCTAAATGAGATCTCGTACGTAAGTTTCATACATTCATTTGCTTCTACCTTCGCTGTAAAACCGAGAGTTATTGGCCTTGCTGTATCGAACTTGAAAGGTAGTTTAGTACTTGTCTCAACGAGTTCCGTGATAGCATCTCTAATGCCCTTTC
>CAZYGV010000203.1:0-2161 GCA_964647155.1 uncultured Thermoproteales archaeon
GGTTTCGATTGTGAAGAACTTTGGTTACGAAGAGCTGGTACTGGATCCAGGTACCTTGGTTAGTAATGGTGGTTTCCTAGATACGATATCGAACTTCACAGCTCTCAGATACTCAGCTATTGAATTTGGTGAGAGGGAAGTAGGTTATCCACTCATGGCTATTCCAGCTACTGTCTGGGTCTTTGAGAGTGGTAGTACTGAGGAGTTAGAGTTTAGGGAAGCAATCATAGCGTGTTCGTTAGTAGCTAGGTATGCGGACATTCTAGTAATGCATAGCTTAAGTCCGTGGGTGTACATGGCTGTCCTCTGTCTAAGAGACTGTCTGTACACTGATCCACGAGTTCCACCATCAGTTAAACCTGGACTATATGAGGTGGGTAAGCCAACACCGGAATCCCCCCTCGTAGTTACCTGTAACTATGCACTTACAGTATCTCTAGTGAGAGGAGACCTTGAGAAAAGTGGTATTAATGCTTGGTTACTGGTGATAGATACTGAGGGTACTTCCGTAGCATCGGCTGTTGCTGGTAAGAGGTTCACAGCGGATAAGATAGCTGAAGCAGTTAAGGAATTTAGGCTAGAGGATAAGGTTAAACACAAGTCGCTAATAATACCTGGCTATGCAGCTAAGATAGCCGGCGAATTAGAGGATCTACTACCAGGATGGAGAGTATTCGTAGGTCCTAGAGAGAGTAGTGATCTACCTAAGTTCATTAGAGAAGTTTGGAGTAAGGAAGTCTCAAGTAAGGCGTAGACATGAGTACACTAATCGCTGTAAGCGGTAAGGGTGGTGTAGGGAAGACAGTCATCACAGCACTCATGCTAAAGGCAATTATTGAGGAAGGTATTGAGGATAGAGCTATCTTAGTGATTGATGCTGATCCAGACGCTAATCTAGCAGATGTACTTGGTATACCATTTGATGTGAAGAAAACTCTTGGCTATGTAGCTACTGAGTTCAAGAAGGAGCTAGAGAGAGCCTCCATATCTGAGGTCGATAAAGCTACAGTACTTCAGACACAAGTACTTGAGGTAGTTCAGGAGTTACCCAAATTTGACTTCCTCGTTATGTGGAGAACTGAAGGTGAGGGCTGTTATTGCTTCGTTAATGCGGTTCTCTCCAATGTCCTTGAGTGGTTAATGGATCAGTACGACATAATTTTAGCTGATTGTGAAGCGGGGTTAGAGCACTTTAATAGACGAGTTTTCAAAGCAATAGACTACCTAGTACTAGTCACTGATCAGAGTAAAGCGAGCTTCGATACCGTTAAGAGAGTTCTAGATGTAGTTCATGAAGTGGGTATAAGGGTTAGGAATGTGGGTATTGTAGTCAACAAGTTCAGAGAGCACTATAGAGAGCGAGTTACGAAATTAGCTAGTGAACTTGGAGTAGAGATTTGGGGATTTGTACCGTATAGTGAGGTCATTGAGGAATTTATGTCTGAAGCTAGATCGTTGATGGAGTTGCCGGGAGACGAAGCTGCTTACGTAGCTGTGAAGGAGGTACTCAAGAAAATAGGTATTTTGTAGGTTCTTACGCTAGCTCCTTAGCTTCTTAACTATTTCACCGATTAGTGCAAGAGCTTCTTTCTTCTTTGGACCTAGTGGTGATCCCATTACTATGTGAGTTACTCCTACCTTGATTAGTTCTCTAAGTTTTTCAATGCATTCATCTGGTGATCCTGAGATTGAGAAGTAGTCTAGCATTAAGTCATCTACGTTCTCAGCAGCTTTCTTGAAGTCTCCTTTAGCTAGTGCTTCTCTGATGGTGCTTACCTTACTTAGATCTATCCCTCGTTCCTGTAGTAATGTGTCTGGTGCTCCTGCAACTATGAAGGCTACTACTAGTCTAGCTGCATCCTTTGCCTTCTTTGAGTCTGATGCTACTGAGAAGCAGGTGTACGCTACAATGTCTATCTTGCTGAAGTCCTTTCCAGCTGCTTCAGCACCCTTCTTGATTAGTGGTATTGCCTTCTCGAAGTCCTTGGGGTGTGATGCGTTTATCAGTACTCCATCACCTAGTTGACCGGCTAGTTGAAGCATCTTAGGTGCTTGTGCACCTATGTAAATGGGTATTGCTCTACTTGGCTTGAAGTTTAGTCTTGCTCCCTTAAGCTTGAAGAACTCACCTTCGAAGTTAACTACTTCACCAGCAAGTAAT
>CAZYGV010000204.1:0-2106 GCA_964647155.1 uncultured Thermoproteales archaeon
ATTAAATACTAGATAGTCTAGTAGTCCAGTTTTGCGAGTCTTCAGCAACCCACAGGTTGGTTCATTAATTGAGTAATAGTTAATGTACTTTGAAAGGGTATTTCAATGAGTGTGATTATTCTCTGAAGCTGGTTAACTGCGGAGATTAGAAAGTTTAGATCAGCATCACTATGACACTAATACTACGTGATGCTGTGGTAAAGGTCTTAATAGAGAGGGGTCGTTGCAGTGAGTAAGCTCGATGCTTTGATTGATAGAGATATCTTAGCTATAAGGTTTGAGAGTTCACGATATTACCCTTTGAGTAGTCTATCCATGGCTTTACAGAATTCTTCACAGAGTTTCTCGTCTATCGCAACTAGCACTATTTTCTCGATCTTTGTACCTTGATCAATGTACTTTTTCATTGTTGATATCATGGCTTCAGCGGCTTGATCATACGGTACACCACCGACACCAGTACCCATACCGGGAAATGCAATAGACTTCACGTTCAGCTCATCAGCTTTCTCTAGAGCAGCTCTCACAGCTTTAACAACATTCTCAACACTTGTTCTCATGCCGGGTCTCTCAACAGTTGGTGTGTGTATTACGTACTTTGCTGGTAATTTACCAGCTGTTGTAGCGATAGCTCTCCCAATGGGTACTGGTGCTTGTCTCATCGCTTCTCTCTCAATTTCTTCACCACCAACACGCTTTATTGCACCTGCAACCCCTCCACCCATTATCATGAGGGTGTTAGCTGGATTAACTACAGCATCTACCTCGAGCTTGGTTATATCTCCTAGGACTACCTCGATAGTTACCCCTCTGTATGTAATACTACACTTAACGGACATGCGATCCCCTATGTACTCTATACTAACTCACTAATGTGTGTCACTGCTTTCATGTTAGAGTTAGGTACTTTAGGTTACATCTTACTAGCTTTGTGGTGGTGTGTAGATGGGGTTACTTGAGGAGATTGGTATTAGGTTGCTGTGGTTCGATAGTTTAGGTGCTAAGTGTGCATCTGTTGTTGTTGAGTCTAGTGCTGGTCCTATTGTAATTGATCCAGGTGCAGCTGAGATGCAGCCTAGTTATCCTCTCCCTAGTGAGGAGAAAATTGCTTTGAGGAGGAGAGCTATTGAGGTTATTGAGGATTGGTGTAGGGTAGCTAAGGTCATAGTGATTACGCACTATCACTACGATCATCACGTACTTCCGAGCGATCACGCAATTAGAGATCCGAAGTCTATGTGGTTTGGTGCTGAGTTACTCGTGTTGAAGAATCCTAACATGTACATTAATGAAAGTCAATGGGAGAGAGCTAGGTTATTTCTATCCGAACTGCTTAGGTTAGTTGGTGAGGATTTGACGAAGTACATGTGTGAACCAAAGGTTAGGGAGTTTCCTGATCCTGTTGAATCTTTGAGTATTGCTTTGTCGAAGAACTTTGGTGATTATCAGAGGAGAAGGGAGGAGTTACTAGCTAAGGGTCGTACTTGGTTTCGTAATTTAGTTGAGAAGTTGTGGTCTCGTAAGTCTTGGATTGAGGAGATTACTCTGCCTAATGAAGTCAAGATAATGTGGGGTGACGGTAAGTGTCTTGAGGTTGGTGATACTGTTCTCGAGATTTTGAACCCCTGGTTTCACGGTATTGAATACGATAGAACTGGTTGGGTAACACCAATAGTTATTAAGCGAAGAAACTACGTGGTCTTCTACTCTAGTGATCTTATGGGTCCAATGATTGAGGACTATGCAGAGTACATAGCTAGATTGAGACCTGATGTAGTTATACTGGATGGCCCTCCAACATACCTCTTTCCCTACATGCTCAACAGAGTTAATCTCAAGAGGGCGGTAGACAATGCTGTAACCATAGTATCTTCAAGACCTAAACTCCTGATATACGATCACCACCTACTTCGAGAGAAGAGGTGGAGGAGTAGAGTTGCGGAAGTATTTGAGGAAGCGGAGAAGTGTGGTGTTGAAGTTCTTACAGCTGCTGAGTACTTAGGGAGGAAACCACTAATAGACACTCTATAGCCTGAGAGGTAGAGCCATGGGTGCTAGAAGGTGTACCCTGCTACTTGAGGTAATGAGTAGGATTAAGGAGTACTT
>CAZYGV010000205.1:0-2095 GCA_964647155.1 uncultured Thermoproteales archaeon
CCATTACATCCGCAGCTGAGAGATCTGGATGGTATCTGAAGTGTCTTCTCCTCATTGATGATAGTGAGAATAGTGCTCTTCTCCTTGGTTCAATTAGTCGGAGGATATCGTGATCAGCTATGATACCTCTAGGTCTACCCTGATTATCGGTTACAATAACTAACTCTACTTCAGATGATAGTAGTAGTGACACCACATCACTGAGTTTCGTCCTTTCATGGACGTAGACTGCAGGAATAACTACCTCAGGATGCTCATCCATCAAATCTTTTAACGACTTATCGAGAAACCTCTCGAACAGACTCATTAAGACAACTCCAGTTAATTTAACTACACACACCCTAATATCTATCCATCTATCGTAGCTAGAAGGGGTTGGGACTACGATAATTTTATACACTACTACTCGTGATCTAGCTTGGTGATGAAGGTTTCGCGCATTACAGAATGGTGAAGAAGGTGACTCCGACTGACACTAATCCTCAACTAGCTTAAAGATATCCTCTACATGAACTCCAAAGAACTTTGCAATCTTAAGTGCTAGTGGTAGTGAGGGTAAGTACTTACCCTTCTCAATAGCTATGATTGTTTGCCTAGTAACTCCAAGTGCTTTAGCTAATTCTTCCTGTGTTATTCCTCTCCGTAATCTATAGTCTTTAAGGAGCACTATTACCTTCTCCTTTCCACGACTCTTCATACCTAGCTCCCACTATCCATGAAGTCTACGAAGTATTAGGTTCGATATTGTGTACGCGAGCACTTGGATTGATACTAAGACAGCTAGTGTAAGCAGAACTAACTTTTGCTCTGTAGTCAATACAATTAATCCTAGATCCTTGAGAATAATTACTACAGCGATGCCTGGACTCAAAATCACAAGAACTGTCATTAATGCTATATATGCTGCTTTGTATATTACGAAGTAATCATGTTCATCATGTAGTACCTCACCTCTCTCCCTGAAGCATCTCTGCAGTACGTGATGTAGTAAGAGACCTAGAGCAAAGGTCACTAGGAACAATATGTATGGCTTCAAGGCAATCAACACTCCTAACACTGCTCCTAAAGCTAGAGTGAAGAGGTACACCACTCTCCTACCTTCCACTGAGATGTTCATGGTGTAAAGTTTCCTTGACTGTAATTAAAGCTTTACGTCTTTAGTGAAGTGCTAAGTACTTGAAGTTCGTTGATTTTATGATGAGTGAGAAACCTCGTAGTGTAAAGTTGACCGTACTGGTCGATTATAAAGCAAGATATAGTAGGTTGAGAACCGAGTTCAGAGGATCTACACATCCAGGAGCTGTAGGTTTAGCGCTGTTTCTAGAGCTTGAGTACGATAGTGGTAGTGAGTACGTACTTGTTGATACTAGTCGTGATTGGAGGAATTTAACGCATAATGCTAATGTTCTCAAAGTAGACCTTAGTAAGGTATCCACCATTGTTATTACTCACTGGCACATTGATCACTATGGTGCTTTACCAAAGCTCATAACGTCTATATGTCCAGGTGCTAGGGTGTATGGTCCTATACTGACGTCTAGAGCTGGTGAGGTACTTAGGAGACAGGGTATTTCTAGTCGTGAGGTAGTAACAAGGATTAAGGGAACTACTGAGTTACTACCTGGTCTTTACGTGCTAAAACCTCTTCTAACGGATGAACCTAGCCTACTTGAGATTCCTGTATTAATTGAGTTAAGTTCAGGTACTACGGTCTTGATTACAGGTTGTTTTCACTATAGTGTAGAGGATTTGAGAGGTGTTGTTTTGCAGGTACTTGGTAGGGATGAGGTCACTTATCTTATTGGTGGTCTTCATCTCGTGTATAGTGGTCCTGAGGTAGCTGAGCAGAAGGTGTTGAAGTTGAAGGGGTTTACAGATGCTGTTTGCCCACTGCACTGTAGTGGTGATGTTGGTGTTGAGGTATGCCGTAAGGTCTTTGGTAGTAAGGTAATTGAGTTGCTTTGTGGAGATACGTTGAGTGTAAGTGATTAAGTTCTTGAGTTGTCTAGAGGATTGTTACAGGTATGAAGTTAATCTTCAGCTATAGGCCTAGGGTTGAGGAGTATAAGTTCTCTACTGTCGTTTGTCCTCCTCA
>CAZYGV010000206.1:0-2084 GCA_964647155.1 uncultured Thermoproteales archaeon
AGGTCATAGAGTGCCTCCACATAGGGTAAATTACAGAGCAAATATCTGGGCTCTATATCAGCTAGGTGTTAAGAGAATTGTTGCTGTTTCAGCTGTTGGATCACTTAGAGAGGACTATAGACCAGGTGACTTCGTTCTACCAGATCAATTCATTGATATGACTAAGAGGAGAGACTATACATTCTATGAGGGACCTGTTGTAGCTCACATACAGATTGGTCTTGAGCCCTTCTGTCCTGAGTTGAGGAAGATAGTTCTGGAGACTGCTAGAGCACTCGGTATAACGATACATGAGAGAGGGACCTACATATGCATTGAGGGACCTAGGTTCTCAACCCTAGCTGAGTCCAGAATATGGAAGGAAGTCTTCAAGTGCGACATAATCGGTATGACGTTAGTACCTGAGATAAATCTAGCTAGAGAGCTAGGTATGTGCTACGTATCCATATGCATGGTGACAGACTACGATATTTGGGCTGAGAGAATCGTGACAGCTGAAGAAGTTGTCAGAGTCATGAGGGAAAACGTAGAGAAGGCAAAGAAGCTACTATACGAAGTCATTCCGAAGATACCAAGTGAGAGACACTGTAAGTGTGAAGAGGTACTTAGGTACGCATTTCTCTAACACCTAGCCCTACCAAGCTGTAGTCTCCTCCTTTCCTACCTCATATCCATCTTTATCAAGTATTTGGAGCTTATCATACGTAGTTAGCACATTTAATAAGGTTGAGTTCAGTACTCACTTCCTCGGTGTGAATATGGTTCGTGAGTACTGGGTTAAGGACTTGAGCTTAGCTAGTAGAGGTAGGTTGCAGATTGAGTGGGCTGAGAGGCACATGCCTGTACTGCTGAAGATAAGGGAGATGTTTGAGAAGGAGAAACCGCTGAAGGGTATTACTGTTGGTGCTTGTCTACACGTTACGAAGGAGACTGCAGTGTTGGTTAGGACGTTGAAGGCTGGTGGTGCTGAGGTCTATCTCTGTGCATCTAATCCGCTATCGACGCAAGATGATGTAGCTGCTGCACTTGTTGAGGATGGTATTCACGTATTTGCTTGGAGGGGTATGAGTACTGAGGAGTACTACTCAGCTATTGCTCACGTAATATCTACTGAACCTGACGTGACTATAGATGATGGTGCTGATCTCGTGACTACACTACACAAGCTTGCTCGTGGTGAGAAGTCTATGGAGACTGAGATAGCTAGGAAGGTAATTGGTGAAATGGATTTCGAGAAGATAATCTCCAAGGTTAGAGGTGGTACTGAGGAGACTACAACAGGTGTCACTAGACTTAGAGCAATGGCTAGAGCAGGTTTACTGAGGTACCCAATTATAGCTGTTAACGATGCGTATACGAAGTACCTCTTTGACAATAGGTACGGTACTGGTCAGAGTACGATAGATGGTATTCTCAGAGCTACGAACATATTGCTTGCAGGTAAGGTAGTTGTTGTAGCTGGTTATGGTTGGGTTGGTAGAGGTATAGCTATGAGAGCTAGAGGTATGGGTGCTAGGGTCATAGTGACTGAAGTTAACCCAATTAGAGCACTGGAAGCACTTTACGATGGTTTCGAGGTGATGCCAATGTCTAAAGCAGCTGAGATCGGTGATGTGTTCATCACGGCTACGGGTAACATTAAGGTGATTAGGAAGGAGCATATGGAGAAGATGAAGGATGGAGCAATACTGTGTAATGCAGGTCACTTCAATGTGGAGGTCTGGATACCTGATCTTGAGGAGCTAGCTGTCGAGAAGAGGGAGATTAGACCTAACGTAGTTGAGTACAGGCTTAAGAACGGTAAGAGACTATACCTACTTGGTGAAGGTAGACTAGTGAACTTAGTTTGTGCTGAAGGCCATCCAAGTGAGGTAATGGACATGTCATTCGCAAATCAAGCACTTTCGGTTAGGTACCTAGTTGAGCACGGTAAGGAGCTGAAGCCTAATGTGTATAGAGTCCCTGCTGAGATCGACGAAATGGTTGCTAGGTTGAAGCTAGAGTGTCTAGGTGTTGAGATAGATACTTTGACACCTGAGCAAGAGAGGTACTTGAAGTCTTGGGAAATGGGTACTATATAGCTA
>CAZYGV010000207.1:0-2076 GCA_964647155.1 uncultured Thermoproteales archaeon
TTGGTACGTAGATACCAAGGACTATAGGTATTGAATACTTTTCAAGTGCTGTATCTGTTGTTATCCATACGTAGTTTGGTGAGGGTGGTGGGGGTGGAGGTATGCTAGTGGCTGCGAGGAGTATTGTGAGTGTGAGTATGGGTAGTAAGTTCATATTGTTATCACCTCGTGTACATCATTTTTGGTTATTTTCACTGTTGTAATAGCTGTATCAGTTAAGATAGCTGATATTTAGGTACGTAGTTCAGTCTATTCTTGGTGAGATGCGTGGTGTTGCTTCAAGTTGCTCTTGATCTACTCGACCTAGATAGAGCTATCTTCATTGGTAAGTTGTGTAGTGAAGTTGGTTTCGATATTGTTGAAGCAGGCACACCATTGATTAAGAGGTTTGGTATTGAGGTTCTTAGAGTTCTTCGTGAGAGAGTTAGGCCTAGGTTATTGCTTGCTGATATGAAGACTGTAGATGCTGCTGATGTCGAGGTTAGGTTGGTTAGGGAGTTTGGTGGTGACATAACAACGGTTTTAGCTGTTGCTTCTCCTGAAACCGTTGAATTAGCTATCAGGGTTGGTAGGGATCTTGGTGTGCAAGTTATGGTTGATCTGATGAATGTACACAATGTCTTTGACTACATTAGGGACTTGATTAGGAGGGATACACTACCTGATTATGTGTGTTATCACGTGGGTATTGATGTTCAGAGGAGACGTGGTTTAACTGTTACTGATTTGCTGAGGGAGGTTAAGGAGTTGAGGAGAATTCTACCCTCAACTACGAAGGTTGCTGTTGCTGGTGGTATAAAGCCAGGTGATATACCTTCCTTCTTGAATGCTGATGTAGATGTCATAATCGTTGGAGGGGCCATTACGAGAGCTGAAAATCCACGTGAAGTTGCTGAGAGGATAGTTGATCTAGTTAGAGGTTAAGTAGCGTAAGGGTTATAGTTCTGTGTAGTTAGCAGAATGAGGGAGTCAATGAGTAGCTACGTGAAGGCTGCTATTAAGGAGATAAGTAAATTTATTGAGGCAGCAATAAACTTGATCTCGGACAATGAGATTAACTCACTTATTGAGATCCTTATTGAGGCTTATAGGACTGGTAAAAAGGTACTAATCGTTGGTGCTGGTAGGTCAGGTTTAGTCGGTAGGGCATTTGCTATGAGGTTAATGCACCTAGGGTTCAATGTCTACGTTCTTGGAGAGACCATAACTCCTAGATTAGATGCTGGTGATGTGGTCATAGCTATTTCGGGTTCAGGTAGGACGAGATTAGTCGTAACAGCTGCTGAAGTAGCTAGGTCTATAGGCGCGAAGATCATAGCTGTAACATCGCATCCAGATTCACCACTAGCTAAGTTAGCCGACTTGGTAGTCAGGATTCCAGGTAGAACAAAAGTAGCTACTGAGGAAGACTACATAGTTAGGCAACTACTTGGAATGCACGAACCGCTGACACCTCTTGGTACCCTCTTCGAGAACACAGCTCTAGCTGTCTTGGATGGTGTCATAGTTGAGTTGATGAAGAGGTTAGGAGTTAGTGAGGAAGAGTTAAAGCTTAGACATGCTAACATTGAGTAATGGGATGATACTACCTGCGCCCCGCCTGAGAAGTGATGAGTGCCCGGCAAATGTGACCGCTAGTCCCTAGTGATGAGTTCTGGGGCCTCGACAGATTGAGAAATGAAGAGGGGACCCGAGAACTGATTAAAGTTTTGCCTCCACAGCTGGTGAGAGCACTATGTCCTTAACCTCCATAGCATCTATACCTGAGAGTAACGGTATTGGCTCCACAAACTTAGTAACTACGTAGAAACCACGGTAATTGCTAACATATACGTACGCAGTACCTCTCAGAAACCTCTTCTTCCTACACTATAGAACGAGGTATCTCACTCTCATCAATTAGCTCAATGAAAGTTTCAGTTTCAACAACTATGAATCCATACATGAATTGCATAGTTGCTGCGGTTATTCCAGCACCTGCTTCACCTGCTACAGCTGCACTACTCATCTTCTATCATTTTCTATCCAAGCTTGTAACCTATTTTCCTAAGGAACTCTCTTCTCTCCTTTACCTTC
>CAZYGV010000208.1:0-2053 GCA_964647155.1 uncultured Thermoproteales archaeon
CATTCTACCGTTCTTCCTCTCTACGCCACCTGTAGATCTTGTGTCTGTGGGTATTGGTGTTGTTGGTATTTTGCTCTCTACGATTTCGTACCTTACTGGTGTTAGTAGGGGTTACATGGATGAATTTAGGAGAGAGATGAGAGATTTCAGGAATGAGATGAGAGAATTTAGAGAGGAGGTTACTGCTTTGTTGAGGAGAGTTGTTGAGGTTCTTGAGGAAATTCGTGGTGCTATATCTAGGCGTTGATCGTGCTATTCACGTGCTTGAGCGTATCTGTGTAGTGTTTCGAGTGCTATTCTTGCTATCTTCTCGTAGTTCTGTGCTATCAGTGGTTCTAATTTCTTAAGCTCTTTATATGGTCTTGGCTTTGTTACGTGGTCGCTCACTACGAGGATTGCTGTACAGGGTATGTTCGCTAGGTATGTCAATGTGTAGAGTACGGAGATCTCGCACTCGACTGCTAGTACTCTGTACTTGCTCCAGTTGCTTCCCCATGTTGCTTCTTCTCTAAAGGTTGTTGGTGTTGTCATGATTATGCCGTAGTGTGTCTTGATTTCTAGGTACTTCTCCTCAATTACGTCCTGAAGTATTCTCAAGAGTATGGGGTCTGGTACTGCTGGGTACTGTCTAGGTACGTAGTGCTCTGTTGTATTCTCCTCTCTCACAGCTCCTATCGGTATCACTACATCACCTATCTCTAGGCCCTGAGATAGTGCCCCACAGAGACCTACACCTATCATCGCTTCTACTCCTCTTCTCCAGGCTAGTGCTACAACCCACTCTGTGTATATGGGTCCTCCTGCTATAGCTATCGTCGTTACTTCAATACCTCGGTACCTACCTACGTGAACTCTAGCTATGTGTGTAGGACCTGTGATATCTCTCGGTTCTTGAAGGAGTTTGTGTAGTGTTCTAAATCCACTACCTAGACCAACTACCCAGTACCTACTCGTTAACTCTAAATTCCCTCCCTGTACGAGTATGTCTGCACACATCTTAAACCAGTAGTCACTAGCTGTGAAGATACGTGACATGACTGATCCCCTACTCGGTACCTCGTCGTTGCTTCTCTACCTTACTCGCATTGATCCTGAATATCGATGCTATCTCCAGTACTGTGGTGGATAGCTCTTTCGAACTATGCTTGGTGGATCATCTTCAAATCTCCACCTTCCTGAGGCCATTCCCAGGATCACAATCCTTAGCTCCTCACCCAACTTATCATTTATCAGTACTTCCTCCTCAATGTGGGAGATAACTGCATCACACCTTACAGGACCTACGGTACGATCACTCTCAATAACTTCAACCTCCAGTGCATTGGGTACTAGGTACTTCCTCACAGGTCCACCAGCTGTACCCAGCTCTATCATCGTTGCTGTTGGTGGTGGAGGCCAGAGACCTAGCTCTCTAGCTAGAGCCATAGGTATCATGAGCTCAGGTCTCTCAGTCTCGTAACCGCTATTGACTAGAGCTACAGTATCAACAACTTTGCCACTACCTGAGCACCTAATTCTTAACCTCACTCTTACAGCCAACTACGACCCCTCTAAACCAGATATGTCCAACTCTCCTCTTGCGAACGTATATGTGCCCAACTCTACCATGAAGCTTCATAGAGGATGCCCCCAATCGCTCACCAGTACCTACGAGTTCGCAGTATATTTCCTTAGCTAAGACATCAAGCCTCAGTGGTTCCTGGTTCATGCACAAGATCTAGCGATCTTGAACCGATGTCGTGAGGTAGCGCAGTTCCCAGGTGTTAACCTGCTTAATTACCGAGCGTGGTCAGTAATCCTGGATTACATGGTGTGTAGCTCTGGATTCGTGGAGGATGAAGTTACTACATCTCATAGTTCCTGTAACTGCTCTATCCGTTGCAGAAGGACTTGATAATTACCTGAAACCATTTTCGTTCATGGAGATGATGCTAGAGTCTCATGAAGCTACTAGCTGAGAGTGAGGAGACGTTAGTGCTCGTATTGAAGTCTGAGGTATGGTGCCGGGGGTGGGATTTGAACCCACGCCCTCCGGATTATGAGTCCGGCGCCC
>CAZYGV010000209.1:0-2044 GCA_964647155.1 uncultured Thermoproteales archaeon
TGGTGCCGGGGGTGGGATTTGAACCCACGCAGGCCTACGCCAGCGGACCCTGAATCCGCCCCCTTTGACCTGGCTCGGGCACCCCGGCTCTGTCGACTGTGTACTCTTGTCTCTAAGTTTTTAATGTATCTACATTTGAATCTCTTGTTTCAGGTGATAAGGAGTATTGTTACTGTTGCTATTACTGCTGTGAGTAGTAGTATGTCGTAGTGGGTTATAGATGGTCTAAATCTTACTCTACTGAGTGCTACACCTCTTAGTGCTAAGACTTCAGCTAGGTCTATAGCTCTCAATGTAGCTACGATTACTGCTGGTATCGTTACCGGGACTAGGTTCTTGATGATCTTCACTGGATTTTTCGTTCTAAAGCTTAATCCACGAGACACCTGAGACTCATATACTGTTGCTAGATCTTTGAGAAGTACAGGTATGAATCTGTAGGCTAAAATTATTGGGAGCACTACGCTGAAGGGGATCCTAAGTAGTAGGAGTGATCTAGCTATGTCGCTTAGTCTCGTAGTTGAGTAAAGTATTGGGAGTGCCAAGGTTAGTATGATCAATCTCGTAGTTACGAATGTCGCTATTGTGATTGCTGTCGTCGGCGGTTTATCAGCTACATACATCCACGATAGTACACACACTGTGAAGAGCAGTATGAACATTGGTAGTAGTGTTGTTATGAGTTCTAGACTGCTTCTCAGTACTTTACCGAGATACAGGAGAATGAGAACTATAGTGAGCGTGATAGCTAGCTTTATTGAGTTATCTGTGTTGAATAGAGCTGCTGTTATGATCAGTATCACTGCTAACTTAGTTAGTGGATTGAGTTTGTGAAGTACTGTCTCACGAGATTTATAGAACAGAGCTGTTGTAACTGAACTTCTACGGAGTACCATCTACATCCCTCATCTTCACGAATTCACTCAAGAACTCCTTCGCTGATAGAGGTCTTGCTGGAAGTAATCCTCGTGAAAGTGCAGGTACTTGAGGTTCCACTAGATTGCATCTACTAAGTAGTTCAGGACTATACATAACTTCTCTAGGATCACCAATGTAGATTACCTTCCCATTATCCATTAAGACTACTCTATCAGGTTTTAACTCACAGAGAAATTCCATGTCATGTGTGACGAGTACAATACAGCAACCTCTCTCCTTTTCCCTCCTTATGATATTTAGTAGGGAGGACTTGCTTCTGTAATCTAGACCGGTTGTCGGTTCATCAAGTACCAAGACCTTAGGTCTATACACGAGTACTGACGCTATTGATACACGACGTTGCTCACCAAGGGATAAATCATATGGGCATCTATTAGCTAGATGAACTATCCCTAATTCACCTAGAACTGAGTTAACTAGCTTCTCAATTACATCACTTGGTAAATTGCGTAGTTTAAGCGCAAAAGCTACTTCATCAAATACTGTTGAGCACGAAAATTGGTAAATTGGATTTTGAAATACAATACCGACGTACTTAGACAGCTCACTTGTACTTACATACCTCGTATCCATACCTAAGACCTTCACAATACCTCTACATGGCTTGAGTAGACCATTAAAGTGCTTAATCAAGGTAGTTTTACCACAACCATTCCTACCGACAATAGCAACAATTTCACCACTATATAGCTCAAGATCAATACCTCTAAGTACCCAAGGACTATCTCTAGAGTACCTAAACCAGAGATCTCGAACCTCAATTACTAATTCTCTTGAGGAATTTCTCAAGGACTAATCTACCCTCCTCAACAGTAATTGGTTTACCATAGAGATTCACGAGTTCCCTCAAGTTCTTGAAGATGAAAACTAAAGGTGGGTAATTGTAATCTTCAAGCATATCGTAGAGTACTGTCCGTGGATCACCATCAGCTACTACTCTACCTGAATTCATAACAATTAACCTCGTACAGTACTTGAGGAAGTACTCCAATCTATGACATACGTTAATAACGGTAGTACCCTCCTTACGTCTCAGCTCATCTACAATAGATGCGAAGTACTGTGCTGAGTACGGATCGAGATTACTAGTAAACTCATCGAGTAG
>CAZYGV010000210.1:0-2011 GCA_964647155.1 uncultured Thermoproteales archaeon
CTTCGTTGAGCATATGTGAACCACGACAAGGAGTGGTGCAGGGAACTTAACCTTGTACACACCCCAGTCGATACTGTCAACAATCTTCCTAGTTACATCAGCACCCTCATCGTAGAGTAGTGGTATCTTGTTAGCGAATCTGTACAGTATTGGTTTCTCAGATGGTGGTATTCTACCACCCCACGCTATTGCTGTTTCAACTACGAATGGATTACCTATGTAGGATGAGGGTTTTCGTGTAACGGTAGCTATGAATTCTGGCTTCAGTACCTCCTCAATTCCTCTCCTAAGGAGTTCCTCACCTAATGGAGATAGTGAGATATCCTTTGGTCTTTTCCAACCACTGTACTCACGCATTTTACGAGCTAGCTCATCAAGTTGCTCCAGTGTAAGTGTTTTTACTGATTGCTCTGGATTGAAGCCAGCCCACTTAAGGAATGTCTCTGCTGATATCTTCCCAACACCATCGAAGTACTTGATCAGGAAGTCCCTAAGTGATAGATCTTCCTCCGTTGCAGCTATCATCTGCTTTAACATCTCAATGTCAACACCCTTAGGATGTGGTAGGCCTTCTCTTGGTGGTTTTGGTATTCTCCTAGTTGCTCTCGTGAATACCAACTCTATGTCAGGTCCTTTAAAGTAAATGTTTGCGTAGGGTGTTATGAGTGCTGTTCTCCTAATGTACTCTTCGATTCTCTTCTTTGCATATGACCAGTTACCCTCAATCGTTAACTCAACAACTGTACCGTGCCACTGATTGACCTTACGGTAGCTTCGATGCGATAACACAATTGGTCTATTGTTGATGACATCTATCATAACCTCGAATTCGTATATCTCCTTTGAGTCAATTGTCGAGCTCTTTACATAAACCGGTCTACCAGTGGTTATTTGTGCGTAGAGTACAGCCATCTTCACACCAAGACCAAAGACACCACGTGACTGCCTGATCTTGTACTTCGAGCCGTAGAACACCATTCCGAAGACTTTAGGTACCTCCTCCTTAGGTACGCCAATACCATTATCCTCAACCCTTACCTTCACTATGTTCTTACCTGGATCAACTACGTCAACGAAGATCTTTATGTCAGGAAGTATACCGTGAAGTTCCGTAGCATCAAGTGCATTCTCAACAAGTTCTCTAATTGTTTGGTAGAGTGCTCTAGCTGGATTCGAGAAACCTGCAATCTCCTTATTCCTGTAGAAGAACTCAGCTGGGCTGAGGCCTCTGTACGTTTCTCTTACTAGATCAACTGACATAACTGCTACACCTCACATCAATGTCGTAATACCAGAGTAATTATTGGGAGAGTCTCCGAGCTTACAAGAGAGTACTAGCTAATCTTTTTAACCTTTCGAGAAGTAGCAAATCCAAGATCACCGTAATACCATTTGGTAACCCTGATATGTCGTATAGATCAGTTATTAGTGTTGTTAGGAGTCTAGGTGCACCTGTATCTACCTGTGAGTATCCTCCACGATCAGTGTATAGACCATTTAGGCTCTTAGTACGTACACCATGGAGTGTGGTCAGGACATATCTAAAGGAGTACACTAACTCTGGTGATGTACTGATTAACATACCTTCTGGTCTACCTGTTACGACTTATGAAGCACTACGGCTTAGGAGGAAGGTAATTTGCTTATGTGATGAAATGACCTACGTAGTTCTTAGAGCAGTAACGTATGTGAGTGATGTCAAGGAGTTGAGAAAGGAACTAGGTACCGTAATATCTGGTGTATTAGAGCGTAGTGTAGATCTAGATGGTGAGGTTGTGAAGTTAGGGGATCTCTACAGAGTAAGGTGTAGCAATTGTGGAGAATTTGTTGATGTAAGGAGTATTGTTTGGGAACCTGTACTTACTCTATCGGGAGATTATTGCGATAATGATGGTAAAGGTAGAGCTTTCTTGAAGGACTTGAGCTTTCCTATGAACTTCAGTAAACTCCTTGAATTGACCAGACAACACCTTAATGTGGATGAACGTAATGCAAGGAAACTAATTATTGA
>CAZYGV010000211.1:0-1976 GCA_964647155.1 uncultured Thermoproteales archaeon
TAGCTTCGGTCCACCACTTGGCTTCTCCTTGATTAGCTTGTTACCTAGCTCAAGTAGTTCACTAAGCTCCTTACACAGCTCTTCGGAACTCGCATATGCTGCACTACTTCTCCACCTAACCCCCCACCCCTCAATGTTGAAGGATAGAGCTATGCTCAGTAGCTCTTCCTTCTTCCTATCATCCTTTATGAAGCGGCTAAACGTTATGATGCCACCTCTGATGAGACGTAGGTAGCGACCACTTATCGTTATGTTATCCGTTAACTCAGCATACTCACCGGGTGGAGCAGGTCTCCTAACAGATACCAGTATCTCGTCACCTACATTGTACTTAACCCTCGAGTGAAGTATACCGCGAACATTGTTCCCTAGGTCCACTACGTACCTATCATCATGAGCTTCGAGAACAATACCTAGGTACGTACTGTGTATCTGTGGTTCATACCACTCAATAATTAAGTCATCAATCTCACTACTTAATACCTCAAGCACCTTCTTCACAGCTTCTTCCTGACCTATGATTACTAGCCCTGTCTTCTCATCATTGTCCTTAACCGTTACGTGCGGTGGATCGTATCGAGGCTCTAGAGAAAATCTCTTGAGAATTTTATCAGAGGCTTGCGTTATCCCAAACCCGTGATCTAGAAGTAGCTTCGTTATCGCTGTAGCGTAGATACCTCTGACACGTGCTAGGTATAACACTGTACAACACCTCTCTAGTGAAGATGAATGAAATTACCCTTCCTCAATGTCCTTGATCTGTTCGAGCAATGATACTACCTGCCATATCTTTGTCCTTGCGAAGAGAGGCATGTTAGGGTCTAGTGATATTTCATCTAGTATGCTGACTGCATTTGCTGCTCTCAGACCTGGTGAGAGTTCTTTGTTTCTAAGTACTTCAATTGCTTCTGCTGCAGCTCTTCTTATGTTTCTTGGTATGCCTGTGTCCTCAACTATTTTCTCGAGGAGGTATATAGCTTGCTTAATCTTCTCCTCAGCATCAGACATAGTGAATCACCACAGTAGCGGTACTTAGTTCTTAGAGAGCTGTGTTCGGATATCTTATATTCCTTTTCTTACATGTATCTACTTGGATGTCGTTGAGGTTTAGTGATGTCACTATTGAGCGTATACGTAGTGAGTACATTGATTCGGTGTACGAAATTGAGAGACTTTCGTTTAAAGATCCATACCCTAAGTACCTCTTTACGATGTACGCAATAATCTCTCCTGAAACCTTTCTTGTTGCTAAGGTTCTCGATAGAGTTGTTGGTTATGTTATTGGTGTTGTTAGGGGTAAGTTACTTGGTCACATAGTGTCTATTGCTGTTCACCCTGAATTTCGTGGTAGGGGTATCGGTAAGTTGCTCCTTAGTAGGTGTATTGAGGAGTTAAGGAGAGTAGGTGTGCATGTTGTTAGGCTTGAGGTTCGTGTCAGTAATTACGTAGCTATTAAAATGTATGAGAAGCTTGGGTTTAGGAAGGCATATATAGTTCGTGGGTATTATTCTGATGGTGAAGATGCTCTAGTCATGTACCTCCTACTCCCCTGAGTGTGGTATCATGAGGATTAGGTTTTGGCTCTTAGACATAACGTACGACATTGTTGGTGACATACCAGAGATTAGGATGTTCGGTATCACGGACACCGGTAAGAGGGTTGTTGTATGTGATAGGAGTTTCAGACCTTACTTCTATGTTGTTCCTAAACAGGATGTACCTATGGATTCTGTGCTTAGGGGTTTGAAGAAGTTAGGTCTTAGAGCTAAGGTACTTTCACTCGATGTTATTGAGAAGAAGTACTTTGGTAAGCCACTTAAGGTAGTCAAGGTCACTTGTCAGAGACCGCCAGATGTACCGACCCTTCGTGAGGAAGCTAAGTCACTACCTTTCGTCCAGGATGTACTTGAGGCAGATATAAGGTACTACATGAGGTACATGATTGATAACGACATCTACCCATGTACGTGGCACGA
>CAZYGV010000212.1:0-1948 GCA_964647155.1 uncultured Thermoproteales archaeon
CATTACTTGTCCTCCTAACAATACCAAGCTCTTCCAACTTCTTGAGGTGATAGTAAACAACACTTGGACTAAGACCAAGTGCTCTAGCTAACTCACGAGGACCAAGTGGTACACCCCTCTCAACCATGTAGGTATAGACTCTCACCGTAGTTTCACCAAGCTCCTCCTTCTCCATGATTGGTGACCTCGAAGAGGCGGTAAGAGCCACCTAAATAAGTACTTCAAGACCTCAAATACTCTAACGGAACACTACCCACCTCCTCATAGCCACCAACCCAAAGACAAGTACTAAATACCCTAATGTACCTAGCTCGCTCACTAGCAATCACAACATGTACGTAGACGACGTAAGGACCATATCCATCCTCGAGAAATCTCACATGAATCCTCATGTACTTCCTGCAACCAGGGGCAATAGTCAGCACTAGTGGATCAACATCAACTACATACCTAACTGGCTTAGCAACACGATATGGAACACCACCCCTAACCCATACACTACCATTCCAGTACAGGGGATACGTACTAACACCAAGAACAACCCTATCAACATACACAATCAATGCTCCATTATACTCCTTCGATAGATCAAAAGCAA
Source organism: uncultured Thermoproteales archaeon (assembly GCA_964647155.1). Classification (GTDB taxonomy): domain Archaea; phylum Thermoproteota; class Thermoprotei; order Thermoproteales; family B15-G16; genus B15-G16. The sequence continues at coordinate 599 of CAZYGV010000212.1, forward strand.
TAGTAATGTCAATACTTGGTCTCGTCAAGTTCGTGATAACCTTACATGGATGGAAGAAGATGGTGAGTGGAATACCGACATTCAACAAGCTATGTATCGCTTCACCAGTAGCAACGATCTTAGTCCTTGACACGAATGGTTTAACGGGTGCTGGTGGTGCAGGAACTGGTGGAACCTTCTTCACTGCTGGTACAACTACTTTCTCAGTTGGTGGTACAGGGGCTTTGCAAGTTGGTGGAGTAGTAAATGTTCTCTTTCTCACTTCAGCTCCATGGAGTGTGGGGATTACGAGGAGCACGTATCCAACAACAATACCTACTAGGAAAGCGAGTACGTAGAGAAAGAGAAGAGATTTACGAACTAGTGGGCCCATGTTCAACACCTTACTGAGTTTTAACTATCACCTTGAGGGTACTCAGAGGTAGCAGTAACTCAGTCACGTACTCGAAGTCCTTACCTATATCTAGTACCTTGATCACTACCGCATACCTGTAGCACGTGATTGTGTACAGGTAGTTACCTATATAGATGAACCTTACGTCATGAGTTAGTATTGGTAGTGGTGGAGGTAGTGATGTCTTCTTTGCTGAGTGATTGCTGCTACTGGAGCCTCCTTCTTTCTTCGGTTCGAGTGATACCTCCTTTACTACCTTCAACTCTCCTCTCTTGAGGTCGTACCTAGTGATTAGAGCTAACGTACCTGTGATCTTACTTGGTACCCTACAAATTACTGGGACTACGAAGTAGTTATTGTCGTAGTCAATTAGTATTGCGTGATGATCGTGAAGTACTGGACTCCATGAGTACTCGTACACTATCTTTGATGTCTCAACTATGTTCTTCGGGTCACTTATGTTGAATAGTGATATCTTGAGACCTACAGGTCTTGTATCAGCTGTCTCAACACCGATACCTAGGATCCAGTCTTCACTTAGTGGATGTAGGTACTCTGAGTACCCTGGTATCTTCAGGTAACCAACTACCTTAGGTTTCTCTGGATTTGAGATATCGATAGCGTAAAATGGGTCTACCCTCCTGTATGTCACTAAGAAGAAGTACTTACCCAGTAACCTAGCTGCATAAACTCTCTCACCTGGAGCTAAGTTCTCTAAGCACGCTACTACACCTAGGTCGTTCTTCCTAAGTACGTAGAACCTATTGTCTGTGCTTATCCTCGACACCTCGAACACTATGGTTGTGAATTCTCTCTTCTTCTCCTTACCAGGTGTACCTGGTGGTGAAGGTGGTCTATGTACTTTAAGTACACGTACTTTATACTCTACATTCCAGCAAGTTGTTGCTACAAAGACATAGTCACGATATTCCTCAATGGCGAACTGATCTAGAACT
>CAZYGV010000213.1:0-1926 GCA_964647155.1 uncultured Thermoproteales archaeon
GATAGTATGTTCATTGCTGCACTCGAGCAAGTTATTGACCTAATGCTCAGCGCTATAGTCATGAGAAAGTCACCTGAATGGAGGTAATACTCCGCCTTCTTCAGACACCACTCAGCTTCAGCTATGAACCTCTCAAGTGCTTCCGCTAAACCAACCTCTCTCACTATCTCACTCGTGTACGAGTATATTGATCTAGCTTGGTCAAAGAGGATGTACGCTAGATTGTCTATGGGTAGGTGTTTAGTCGCTACTCCACTAGATACCTTACCGAGTAACTTCATCCACAACATAGCAGTTTCAAGCCTAGCCTGTAGGTATGCTAGATCGCTAACTACATCACGTATTACTCCGTATATACCCTCCTTAGCTTCCTGAAGCAACCCCTTAATTCTCTCAATTAGGGTTTCGGCAACGGAAAGACGCTCAGCAACAGCGATCAATACCGACACATCACTAGCAGAACAAACCTCTTGATGTGAACGTAAATCGTTAATACAGTTCCTAAATTCATTACTTAGCTCTCTAAACTTCCTCTCAAGAACCTCAATAGCTTTGTCTGGACTTAGGTCACGTACCTCGCTCAGTAGCTCAAGTTCAAGCGCATCAATGTATGTACGAAATGCCATAGATGCAGCGACGTAGTAGAGGCCCTTATCAAGATAGTTCTCTGTCTTACGTATCTCATTCTCTATCTTCTCAACTTCGCTACCATATACCTCTCTAAGCTTCTTCTCCTCTAGAATTGAGCTAACCTTACTCAGTAGGTACTCAGCAACATCTCTAAAGTGCATAGCCACGGTAGGAGGTAACCTCAATTTACGAGGATATGTTAACTTCACTTCAATACCTGTAAAGTACTGTAACGCCTCCTCGACACTACCAACCTCAATAACCTTAAGACCCCACTTCTCACGAGCATACTCAACAACATCAACAATCTTAGGCTTCCTCACAATCCTAGTTATTGGACCTATTACCTGCTTAATAGTCTCGTAAGTGACTACATACCTCTGACCAAGAGGAATTAGAAATACTTTACCACCTGCACGTGCAACAGCTTCAGCTTTCTCCAAGATGCCACCTACAGGACCTATGCTACCATCTGGGTTCACCATACCTGTCATGTAGACGGTCGTATTTAGTGTCAAGTTCTTCAACAGAGCATACATGGCAACTGCCATCAATGCGCTTGCTGAGGGGCCACCAACAATTACTGTTGGTGCTCTGACATTTATTAGGAAATCATACTTCACATACGGCACATCAGCTAATTCAGATGCCACTATGGCTGCGACCTTAGCTGCTGCTTGCATATCTAGTTCAGTCAAGGGGGTTGTGGATATGTAGACAGTCCCGTTACCGGGCTTGAGCACAGCTATCTCAATTGTCGTAATGGTACCAACCAACTTACCCTCTTCAGTTCTCGAAACAGCAACAGCTTTCACGGAAACTTTCTTAATTTCAGCACTATAGCACAACGCAAATGGTGTAAAGATGAAACTCAGTAGTAGGAGTACTAACATGAACAGAGTTAATTTACTGTACCTCACGAACCATAACACCCCCCACAACAACCCTAAATACAAAGACCTCAGGTAACTCAAGACAATACCTGTCCCTAACTTCAGAAATCATGTTGAGAACCTCATTTAATTTCTTACCGTGAACCAAGATCATTAGTGATCTAGGTGTTGGTAGTGGATACACAAAATCACAACTCCTCAACTCAGCTACAATTGCTGAAGCAGAAGGTGTTAATCTCGGTACCTCAACTATATATCTACGAGCAACTTCACCTAGAGTAGACAGGCATGGCTTGAGCACGAGTTTCTTGAAGTAGTACAGCACTTTACCATCCTCAGATACTGGTAGCTCTAAGCAGTCTGGAATATAAATCACGTACATGTTGTCTGGTACTGGAAATAT
>CAZYGV010000214.1:0-1907 GCA_964647155.1 uncultured Thermoproteales archaeon
TCATCACAGTACTCATACTCCACAAAGACACTAGCTCTCAATGGACCTTTCTCAACAATTTCAACCCTAAGTGGTTTACATAGCTCAGCAAATACCACACCATTAACACCCTGAAAAGCATAAACCTCCCAACAATCGTAGAAGTAATCCACGAATTTCTCAACAGTACCAATAGCAGCTCTGCCTAGAGTAGGCCTATCATCATACAGCTCTAACCTAATACCTCTACCGGTCAAGTACTCAAATCCTAGTACCTTACTAAAGAGCTGTGTAATTCTACCACTTGACCTATCTACAGTGATCTTGACATAGCTATTTTCGAGAACAATTTCCCTATCACTCTCCTTAATTCTGAGATCAGTATGGAAGTCAAATTTCCTCAATTCGGTAAGTGGGACAGCTACAATCTCCAAACCATCTACATCTATAGCAACTAGGTTCAGAACTTTACCACTCACAACATCTCTAACTGGTTGAAGACCATAACCTGAAGGTACATGTACGTAAACTCTCCTATACCTAGGTACAGAATTAAACACTATGAGAGTAGGTACATTACCTGACTTCAAGAACCTAGTAGTGAGTTCAAGTAGTACCTCATGAACTTTAGTATGAAGTTGCTTTTCAAGAGTCTCTAAAGATCTCCTAAATTCCCAGTACGGAGTTTCGGATAAGGTACCAGATGCAACATCATGGAATTGAGCAGTTAGCAATTTCAACCAGAGATTTCGAAGTTCTTCTCTACTGTACATCTTACCAATTACGAGATATCTAATGGTGTATAGCTTTTCAAGTACTTCAAGTAAGTACTCGCACCTCTTAACTAGCTCCTTTACTTTGACTTGAGAAGAGAATACCCCTCTATGAAATTGAAGATATAGCTCGCCTCTATAGGTAGGTAGAGATGCTCCATAGCTCTCCTCTAGTATGTGGAAGTAGTCAGTTGCTCGAATATGAGAGACCTCACTAATACCTAGCTTACTTAGTTCATGAGGTAACTTCTCGAGTACGTACTGAACCATATCACCGGTGGGTCCACCACCATGATCACCGTAACCATACAGTAGCAGTAATTCAGGAAGTTTCTGTCTCGCAAGAGATAAGCTAATGAATGTATGCCAGAGATCTAGATCCCACAATCTAACCCAAAACCACAGTAGTGGACAGTACACGAGAACCCTCGAACCATCACAACCCTCCCACCAGAATGCAGTGTAGGGATAGAGAACAGTATCGTTCCAGTTTATCTTCTGCGTGAAGAAGTACTTGATACCACATTTCCTCAGTATCTGAGGTAGTGTAGATGGAAATCCAAAGGAATCAGGAAACCAAGCAACTTCAACATCTACACCAAGCTTCTCCTTGAGGTACCTCTTACCATAGAAAAATTGCCTAACTAATGACTCTCCAGATACGACAATACAATCACACTCAACCCAGGAACCACCAACAACTTCCCACTGACCTCTTTCAATGAACTTCTTAATCCTTTCAAGTAGATCAGGGTACTGCTCCTCAAGCCACATGTAGTACAGTGCTGTACTCTGAGCATACTTGAAATCAGGAAATCTCTCCATAAGCTCAATAACATTGAGGAATGTATCACGACAGACAGCCTTAGTCTCATCAGTAGGCCAAAGCCAAGCAACATCTATATGGCTATGACCGAGGAGGTATATCTTGAGTCCCGACATAGTTCACCTCAGAGATACCACACAACAATATTACACTACCTCACGATCACACATTAGAGACTAACTACATGTTTGACACGATATCATAGCTGTAGGGTCGTCATATATGACTATAATTGATAAATACCATTGCCCAATATAGCTCCAAGTAATCTCAAGGACTTAGAGAAGGAGTTTTGACATACCATGAAGGTCTATAGAGTTAGAGAGGGT
>CAZYGV010000215.1:0-1863 GCA_964647155.1 uncultured Thermoproteales archaeon
CACTTATCTTGAGCGCTTCCTGCAGAATTGCTCCTCTCAGTGACTGTGGATATAGGTACTTGCTCTTCTTCAGTATGTACATCTCTATGTATGGGTTTGAGTATAGTTCGTTCACTATTCTCACGATGTACTGTCTAAGGTCTAGCACTACTGTCTCTAGCTGGAGGACCCTCCTTAGTGCTACAATTATTTTCGAGATGTCACCTAAGGTTATCCTGTGTCCTTCTTCTCTGAATACTCTTAGACATTCCTTTATGCTAACTGGATTTCTCATGAATTTCTTGATTGCTATGAGTAGACAGGTTAGTGCTACTTTGTAGTGTGTTATGTCTTTTTCCTTGTGTAAGTCGTGTCTAACTGCTTTGAGGTATAGGTTGTAGGCGTACTCTATGACTTCTCTAGGTATGTTCAGTTTCTCACCTATCTTGAGTAAGCACTGAAGTGCTCTTTGGTAGCTGCTTGATGTTGACCTTATGATCCTATCTATCTTCATCAAGTGTGCGTACTCTTGACGTATGTTCTGGCTGTGTACTTCCGGTATCTGAACCTCTTTCGGTACCTCTACCCTCTTTCCACTACCGTACTCTGGCAGTATGATTTCGTTGTGTACTAATCCGCACTGCGTACACACTAGCTCACCACTTTCGTTTCTGATGACTTTCCCACCACATTCTGTACAGTATAGGTAGCTCATGGTAATCCTCGTGGGCTCCTGCTGTTGATTGGGTTTTTGTGCTCTTTTCCATGGTATGTTTCCTCGTTACAGTAATCCACCTATGCTCTAGGTTTAGTACCGCTTTCGTTCTGGATATTACCTCGGTAGTGGGGATAGAGAGTGAGGTGAAAGTGAAGTTGATTTACCTCTCCACTATGTAGCTTAGGCCTAAGTCCTTTGCTAGTTTCACTACCTTTTTCACTTCATCTTCGTTTATGTGTCTGGCTAGTTCTGGGAATTCCCCCTTGAGAACTCGGTATTCAGGTTGATATTGTGTCATTATGTTGAGTACGTACTTACCTGATTCAATTTCTTGACTTAGCCACTTGAGTATCTTCTCAGAGCAACACTCTACATGATTTGGTAGTATTAGATGTCTTAGAAGTAGCATGAACTTATCTACACATGCCTTGGTGTTTCTAGTGACTATGTCCCAATAATTCTCTACTCCTGATAGCTTACGTGCACAGTCATTGTTTCCGTACTTTAGGTCTATCTTCATTATGTCTACAACTCCTTCAAGTAGTTTCTGTGCTTCAGGTGTGAAGTAGCCATTTGAGTTGAAGAGTATTGGTATAGGTTTCCTAATCTCCTTTATTACCTTCAACCATTCGTGGATCCAAGGTGTTGGTTCTCCTCCATAGAGGTTTAGGTTTCTCGCACCTCTATTGAATGCTTCATCGACTAGGTACGCCATGTAGCTGTAGTCTAGGTTTGTTCCTTCATCGTACCACTGACTAATGCGCCAGTTCTGACAGTAGACACAGTGAAAATTACACCCGAGGGTGAATATTGTAAATGATGGTGATATGAAGCTTTCTTCACCATAGTGCGTAAATGCACTATGTACAACAATTCTGTAGGGACATCTACACTTACCTACTTGACCAGCAAACCTATTTACTCTACACCTATTTTCGCAAAAGTGACATGACTTCACTATGTTTTCAGCAATACAGATCTTGAGATCTAGCAGTGATTGCTTAGGTCTTGAACCAACGATCTCTCTAGATCTCTGCTCAATAATTAAGTCCCACATTTCCTGAAGAGCTACATCATGAAGTTGCCACAACCTTCTAAGCGAGTCATCAGACTTGAACTCAACCTCTATAGACTTAACTACGTAGTGAAGTGGGTAGTCCTTACCC
>CAZYGV010000216.1:0-1826 GCA_964647155.1 uncultured Thermoproteales archaeon
ATCTTAAGGGTAGCCTTGTGAGTTTTACGGTAGTGAACTTCTACTGAGGCTCTACCAGGGATAAATGATGCCTGATGTGAATGTTCTCTTGATAGCACCTCCACATGGTGAACGAGATATCTACCTTGGGCTTCTTTACGTAGCTAAGGTATTGAAGGACATGGGCTGTAGAGTCAGGTTGTTTGATCCAAATAAGTTTGCTAGAGAGGATGATAGTGGAGACATTGTGATAGAGGTCAATACATCGGTACTTGACGAGGTAGTTAAAGAGCTCGATGTAGTTGGTATCTCATCATTTAAGATGTGTGTTCCTGTAGATAGGAAGTTAGTGTCTATGATTAGGAATAAGGTTCCTGATGTGAAGTTCATGGCTGGTGGATGGGGGCCTACAGTGTATCCACAGCTGTACCTACTCTACGTTGGTGTTGATCTTGTCATTCGTGGAGTTCACATGCAAGCTCTAAGAACGTTAAGCTACCTATTCAGTACGCATTTGGAGGATTTTCTAGCTGGTAATTTCGATGAGTTGAGGGATGTTCGTGGTCTAGTTCTTAAGTGTGGTAATGAGTTAGTGTCTACAGGTCTTGAGGAAGTACCTAAACCTTGTGAAATTCCATTAATTGACTGGGATTTAGAGAGTTATGGTCTTGATCCTAGAGATTACGTTGAGAGGGGTAGTGTTCTCGTTCCTGTAATAGGCGCTCTAGCACCTTGTCCGCGATACTACGTATCCGGTTGTGTCTACTGTAGTATTGCGAAGATGATTAAGGAATATAGGGAGATTTATGGTAGTGATTTCCATGAGGTAGTTAGGAGGTTAACTTTCTTCGATGTTGATAGAGTTATCAAGGATATAGAGAATGCTCTTGACTACTTCCTAGCTCTACCCTATGTTAAGAGAATTAGTGTAGTACTTGTCGATGACGCGGTCACACCGAAGAACTTTAGGAAGTTCTTCGACAAGCTGCTTGAGACGGGGCTCATACATGATATCCACATAGTCAAGTTTCAGACCAGACCTGAGTACGCTGTTGAGATAGTGAAGTACATTCCGGAGAATTTACGTAGGAAATTCGTCATTGATCTTGGTGTTGAGTTCTTTAATGATAGCGAGCTTACCTTTACTCGTCGAGGATTAACTAGTGATGAGCTTGAACGTGCACTTGAAGTTGTGAGTAGGAGTGGAGTCATCTGGACCATGTATGTTATTCTAGCTAGCCCGATAACGTCAGCTAGATTGCTACGCTACAACCTAGAGCGGATTCTACACTACATAGATTGTTGCTACCTAGTTCGTGTCAATCCATATCTCTATGAGGAAGGTACTGAGTTAGTTGATGTTGTTGGTGAAGATAACATAGCTACGTATGTACTCGTTAGTGAGGATGAGACCATATATGAAGTTCCTTATAGACCTAGGTTCATGACTGACTCTAAGGAGCTGAAGAAGGTTCTCGAGGTTATTCGTGAGTTTAAGGAGGAGGTACTGAGGAGGTTAGTTAGGTATGGTGAGGAGTTGAGGAATGAGGTTAAGAGGGTATGTGATGATATCTCTAGGTATCAGGAGCTAATTGATGAGGGTATTGCTGATGCTAGGTTGGTTGGTAGAGTTGAGAGTTTGAAGGAGTTACTTGAAGCACTGTTACTCCTTGAGGAAGCGATTAAGGAGGATATTGCGCTTAGTGAAGTATTGAGAGAATACTCCCGTGATATCTGAGGAACCTCGTAGATACGAATTATTTGTACTTACTCTCCTGAATTACCGTGCTCGGGTATGATAATTAGTCGAGTGAACAGTGTCTTAGAGAGATTGGAACGTGTTATTG
>CAZYGV010000217.1:0-1816 GCA_964647155.1 uncultured Thermoproteales archaeon
GTTGAACTTCCCAACTTTCTTCACTTCAATTATTCCGTACTTCCTCAATTTCTGTATGTGACGTGATACTGTTGACTTAGGTAAACCAAGTGCGGATGTTATTTCGCTTTGAGTAGCTTCTCCTCCCCTCATTCTGAGGTAGTTTATGATTGCTCTATCGACATCCGATAACATGAGTTCGGTAGATGAAGATACTCGTACTTTTCTCCTAGTTAGGGTAATTGCTATTACTGCGATGATGACGACTATAACCAGAGCTAGAACTAAGTAGGTAGCCTCTGTAGGTAGTCTAGGCTTAGTTGGAGGTACTTCTTCAGGAGGAGTCACCTTCTTCGGCTTGGCGGGTATTACCTCAGGTAGTACCTCAAGTACGTAGCTTATGCTGTAGTTACCAGGAGGTAAAACGAGCATCACTCTACCATTCACCGAGGTAATTGCTGAGAACCTTTCAGGTACTGAGGTCAGTATCGAACCCTTTGGTAGTACGATAACAGCATCACACCTACTCGAAAATCTTATTGTCCACTCATTAGGTACCTCAACACCCTTGGATGTTAGGTCTAGAGTTATGTACGTTATATTTAGCACACCAACACTTGGCGCGTACACTCTAGCAAAGTACCTACCATCTTCACTAACTAACTCACAAGCGAAAACCGAGGTATCTGAGTACGCTATCAATGTACCTTCCTCTGGTTTCGCTACAAGAGGCATATCGATATACGGTAGCTCTTCCTTAACCTCCACAACCTGTGTAACAACAACACTACCATCTCTACACACATCGAGGACTACACACTTCTCAGCAATGATGCTAGCAAGAACAGGAAGTACAGTACACAACAGCGTAGTAAGTAAGGTAATCAAAATAAAGACCTCTAATTTGTACCTCACCACCATCAACACAATGGTAGCAGTACTAGCAAAAAAATGTTTAGATTAATACCTACGTGCTGAGCTCATCGATAAGTTCTTTAAATTACACCCGCAACTCAATTAAGGGCGATGAGGTGAGTCTCCCTAGTGGTTAGCGGTGACCGTATGGCCCCCTCACCTGAGCCCCCTAATAGATTGAGAACAGTTATTTGGCTAATTACATCACGATGTAATTTAGATTGCGTGCACTGTTACACAGCTAGACTAAGATCGGTACCGGAGTTAAGTGATGAAGAAGTTATGAACATAGCACGTGAACTGGGTCAACTAGGTGTGGAGCACGTATCCCTAACAGGTGGTGAGCCGACACTTCATCCTAGGATAATTGATATCGCTAAGCTACTTAGTGACTACGATGTACACACTACATTGATTACGAATGGCGTAGTCGATAGAAGTAAGCTAGCTAAGTTGTGTGACTTAGTTTCGCATATCGTTATCAGCCTGGATGGTGCTAAGAAGAAAACTCATGAGAGCATTAGAGGTGTAGGTACGTGGGAGAAGGTATTGTCGACAATAGATTTCCTGAGTAGTGAAGGTTACGAGTTTACAGTAGTCATGGCTTTATCTAGATTGAATTGGAAGGAAGCTCCAGCATTTATTAAGCTCTGTATTGAGTTAGGAGCTACTTCCTCAGCTTTCATACCGGTAATGCCTGTTGGAAAGGCTGGTACAGAGCTAACACTTACACCTCAAGAAATTGAAACCTTAATCAAGCAGATTGATGAGGTAGCTAGTGAGGAGAAGTTCACTATTGAACTGTGGTGCATGCCCTTTGCTATAGCTCTCATACGTTCACCCTACGTCGTAGTCAGTAGGTGTAGATCCTTCTCACTAATGGACATTGATCCAGGTGGTCGAGTCCTACTATGCGATACAA
>CAZYGV010000218.1:0-1813 GCA_964647155.1 uncultured Thermoproteales archaeon
CTCCTATACATATCTACCTGAAACAGGTGGCTCGCTAGCAATACTACTGTTTCCCTGGCTTGCTCCCTCAAGAAGAGTACTATACTGGAATTGGAGAGCTAATCGCATAGCTGTTCTTCTAGGTAAGCCAAGACCAGAGTTCCTTGAATTAGTGACTTACGATAGAAAGCTTGAGAAAACAGCTTGGCTCTTCATATCGGAACACACAACAGTTCATTACATACCACCAAAGTACGAGGTACCTACAGTCAAGAAATTCCTTGAGGAGTTAAGAGATGAAGGATTTGAGATAATAGAGGTCACGTGATTATAGATAAATACATCCACAGTAAGTTAGATTCCCAGTGATGACTCCACGTGGCGTTGATGAGTGATATAGCTTACAAGGTCTGATGGAGTTAAGGTGGCCACGTGGATTAAGTTTTATTTCCTCTATTAACTTCTGTTCTCCAGTACATTACTTGAGGTGAACTCCTTGGGTAGGTTGTTCGGTACTGATGGAGTTCGTGGTGTGGTTAATCGGGAATTAACTCCAGAGTTCGTCACTAGACTTGCACTTGCTATAGGCACTTACTTCAGTGGTGGTGAAGTACTTCTTGGACATGATGGTAGATCAAGTAGTGTAGCGTATGCAGGTATTGTCGCAGGTTGTCTAGCATCGTGTGGATGTGAGGTCTATAACCTAGGTTACACACCAACACCAACACTTCAGTACCTAGTCAAGAAGCACGGTTTCTCGGGTGGTGTAATGGTTACTGCATCCCATAATCCACCAGAGTACAACGGCATTAAGGTCATTAGTAGATTCGGAATTGAGATTCCTAGGGAGGAGGAAAGGAAAATAGAGGATATATTCTTTGAACAGAGATTCACTAGAGTCGACTACAGTAGGTTTGGTAAGATCTATAGCTGTAGTGAGCTAATTGAGGATTACATAGACGATGTTGTGGCTAAAGTCGATGCTGACTTAATAGCTAAGAGGAGGTTTAAGGTGTTGCTTGATTGTGCTAATGGTGTGGCCTCCTTAACAGCTCCAGAGGTTGCTAGGAGGTTGGGTGCTAAAGTTATTTCAGTCAACTCGCACATTGACGGTACATTCCCAGGCAGAGCACCAGAACCAACTCCAGAGACCTTAGTGTCAACAGTTGAGATGATAAAGAAACTCGATGTGGATTTCGGTGTTGCCTACGATGGTGATGGTGATCGCTCGATCTTCATTGACAGGAGAGGAAGAGTTATCTGGGGTGATAGGTCAGGTACATTACTCGCGATGTATCTCGTTGATAAGGGTAGGAGAGGACCTGTAGTTACAGCTGTATCGTCATCATCTCTTGTCGAGGAGATCCTCAAGGAGAAGGGCGTTGATGTTGTGTGGACTCCTGTTGGTGCTATTTACATAGCGTGGAAGATCGTGGAGCTAAATGCTTGCTGCGGGTTTGAGGAGAATGGTGGTTTTCTCTATCCTGAGTTAGTACCTGTTAGAGATGGTACTATGACTACAGCATTGATGATGCAGATGTTAGCTGATCTAAATACCAGTCTAGATGAACTATACGATAAGTTACCAAGTTACGTACTGCTGAAGACGAAGGTAAGGCTTGAACCAGAGAAGAAGGCACTAGTACCAAAACTCATAGAGAGGTTGTCAGCTGAATTCAGTGAATACAAGTGCATCACAGTTGATGGAATAAAGGTTATCATGCCAGATGGTTGGTTCTTGGTCAGACCTTCAGGTACTGAACCTGTACTGAGGGTATTCATTGAGTTCAAGACCGAGGAGAGATTGAGGGAGATCTACGATAAGGTAATGAAA
>CAZYGV010000219.1:0-1761 GCA_964647155.1 uncultured Thermoproteales archaeon
AATCTAGTTGTCTTACCCCAAGTAGTGGTGGTGTATTCATGGGTAGAAGGAGAAGAAGGAGAAGAAAAATTATAGTTCGAAAGAAGACACTGCCTAAGGTATTCACCTGTCCTAACTGTGATAGTAAGACAGTGAACATCAATGTGAAGAAGAGTGAAGGTAAGGTAGTTGTCATCTGTGGTTCGTGTGGTCTCCAGGCTGAGTACGAGTATAACCCAATATTTCACCCAGTTGACTACTACAATAGGTTCGTAGATGACTTCTATGAGGGTAAACTACCTATTCCAGGAAAACAGGTTGAGACTAGAACTATTTCACTTGAGGAATTGAGTAGTGAAGGTGAAGAGGAGGTTAGTGAGGCTGAGGAGTAAATGGGTAGAGTACTGAAGTACATTGAGGAGAGGAAGTCGAAGTACGGAGCACTCCACATGACGTTGATTGATCCTGATAAGGTAGGTGATTTATCGATTATCAGTAAGCTATGTCGAGTAATCGATGAGGCAGATAGTGACGCCATACTGCTTGGTGGTAGTACAGGTGTTGTAGAGTCCCAGCTGGATGAGGTCATAAAGGAAATTAGATCATATATGTCGGTCCCAATAATACTGTTTCCAGGTAGTGTTGCTGGGTTGAGTAGGCTAGCTGATGCAGTGTTCTTTCTCTCGGTACTGAACTCGGTTGATCCCTACTTCATAACAGGTGCTCAGGCACAAGCCGCTATAGCAATTAAGAGGCATTACAGCAATTTAGAGATAATACCTACAGCTTACATACTCATGGGTGATGGTGGAGCAGCAGCATATGTTAGTTGTGCAAGACCAATTCCGTATAATAGACCTGAGTTAGCGCTTGCCTATGCTCTAGCTGCTGAGTTCATGGGTATGAAGAACGTGTATCTTGAAGCTGGTTCAGGTGCTAGTAAACCAATACCTCCTGAAGTAATCTCAAGAGTTAGGAGCTACACTACTGTGTTACTAACTGTCGGTGGTGGTATTAAGAGTTATGAAGCAGCTTACGTAGCTGCTAAAGCTGGTGCGGATATTGTGGTTACAGGTACCGTAATTGAGCATCAACCAGATAAATTGAAGGAGATTGTAAAAGGTGTGAGGGATGGTGGTAGAGAGAGACTTAGAGTCCAATGAGGTACGCTACTGCTGTGAATGCTATGAGTGCTGCTGCGAAGAGGATTAACATGTAGGGTGATATCTTTATTACCTCTATTTCCTTACCCTCGTAGAACCTAATTAGGCCAGCACTTGTTAGTGGTGATACTTCTCGTCTCCTCCTTCTTGAGGACACTTACCTCACCTCGAAGAACTCCTCTAGTGTGATCTTAGTAATCCTCAATTTATGTTCTTTACTCGGTGGTGGTGCTATTGTGCTGATACCAAGTGGGTCCTCTATTATGAGTGTGAAAGGTAGTTGTCCTCTTTTGGCTTTCTCAACTAATTCTAATGTCTTGATGCATCTCTTCTTAACTTCTTCGTCTTCAGACAGTAGCATCATCCTCCTAGTTAGCTCCTCAATTCTAGCGAGTACACCCTCTATATTCGATATGAAGATCTCTGCCTGAGGTCCAGGGTCAATTATGATACCTAGCTCAGGTATCCTTATTCTAGCTGTTCTAGATCTTATAACACGAACAGAGAGATCGTCCTCACGATCGACACGGTACTCATACCTAACAGGTTCTCGCTTATCAAGAGAGAATATGTCGCAATGCGAGTAACCACATTTTTCACATCTGTAAGACACTATGAG
>CAZYGV010000220.1:0-1743 GCA_964647155.1 uncultured Thermoproteales archaeon
CTATCCAAGCTTGTAACCTATTTTCCTAAGGAACTCTCTTCTCTCCTTTACCTTCTCTGGAGTCTCTACACCTACTGGCTTCCAACCATCAACAACACCCAGAACTGCTCTACCCTGATCCGTCTCAGCTACTATAACCTGTACAGGATTAGCTGTTGCACAGTATATCGTAACGACTTCAGGTACATGCTTTAGCGCATTCAGTACATTTATTGGCCATGCATCCCTGAGGTAGAGTACAAATACATGGCCTGCACCTATCTTGAGAGCTACCTCAGTAGCTAACTTCTTCAACTCCTCGTCATTACCCTCAACACGGACTAATCTATCTCCACTTGCTTCACAGAATGCTAGACCAAACTTAATTGTGGGTACTGAAGTTACAAGTGCTTCATATATGTCCTCACATGTTTTTATGAAGTGACTCTGACCTATAATCACATTTACCTTCTCAGGTACGGGAACTGTAACTACTTCTATTTTAACACTCATGATCTCCCCTCCCCTTGTACCAAGTTACTGAGATTCTGTTAAGAGTTAACTATGTCACTTACTTTAGGTGCTATGACCGGAGTTAACGTCAGTTCATGTGGTGTATCCACTCTCGGTATAGCTTCTGGACTAGGTACTAACCTATACACTGCAATCCTAATACCTAGGTACTCGATAATTATTGTGTAGTTTGCTGGTATTACTTCAATATGCGCCTTCACTAACTTCCCAACAACTAGATCTGAGTACACGAATGGTCTTATGCACCCAGTCTTATTAGTGATCTCCACTACGATTGTGTTGTTCCTGTAGTCAAGTACCTTAACGAGTGCATTCGACAGTGGTTCACCACCTAGGTCACGTACCTGTATATCGAGTACATGTAGATGTGTTGGTACTAGTGTCGTGTTTAGTACCTTAAGTGCTTGGAAGAGGTAATTACCTCTTGAAGTAGTGTAGTTGAGTAAGTACGTGCTACCACCTCTTACCCACATTATCGTCACATTGATTACTACTTCCCTAGGTTTTGCTAATTCCCAGAGATCAGCTGTTAAGTTGTAGATCAGGTAACCATCCTTGTCTGTCTTTACTAGACCTGTATCTAGAATTACTACATTCTCTACAACATCAGCTACCACTACTCGAATTAATTCCCGTGCAAGTGGTTTTCCATTTGGTTTGAGAAACCTAGTCTTAAACCAAACCGTGAAGTTAATTCTAGGCACTACCTCAACTACACTCTCTCTATTTTCACTACTCTTCTCCCTACCTGAAGTAACTACCTTACTCTCCTCACTAGACTTAGAATGAATATCCTCAACATTATTACCAGTATCCTTACCTTGCTGTGGAGATTCCCCAATACCTACCTCTATCCTAATTGAATTGCTCTTCTTAACTGAAATCGATGTAGTTGTTGAGATAGCTAGTGAAGGAGGTACGTTACCAACAACATTCTCAATGCTCTTACCGCATACCTCCCTTCCAGTATGGAGTTCACCATACCTTACCCTAATCACAGATACAAGGGTAGCTAGAACTACGGTGAGGATTAGTAGTAATACCATAGCTACTACGGTACTAGTTCTTCGATACTGCAATAGCTATCCCTCCTACACAATACAATGCACTGGTTCGGTAATTAACTTACCTAAGGACCAGTCTTCGTCTAGTAAGTAGCTCAAGTACATAGACACTTGATGACCTCATCTTACCCTTACGTAACTTCACTTCAATACTTAGCTTCTCAAT
>CAZYGV010000221.1:0-1734 GCA_964647155.1 uncultured Thermoproteales archaeon
GATATATGCTCTCAAAATCCTTAGTCATGAAATTCACAAAATCAGTAATACTCCTCCAATTCTGCTCACTACTCCTCAGTTCATCAAGTAAGTTCTCAAACGTGTACCTTTCATCACCTTCCAACCTCTTGAGATCAATATTTGCAAAAGCTCTATTGACACAACAACGAACAAACTTCCACAGTAGCTTCTCAACACTCATACACAACACCAACGAAAAAAGCATAATAGAGACGGCATATAAACCTCACAGCGATGATGAAGGGGCATACTGAATGATTGATGATTAGGTCCCCAAAACTGAAATCATTCACCTCTAGGAACGAGAGAAGATGCTAGAGCCTTAATGAAATCAGCAATAGAACTCAATATCTCTAGCTTAGCTTCAGAGAATATGTAAACGTTCCTGTACTCTCTATTCACCGCAAGATGCTTCAGATACTTCAAACCACTACTAAGATACCTATCGATAATACTGAGCACTTCATCTCTAAACCTAGCATCATCATACAGTACATGAAATATCTTACCACCAATAGTAGTGGTTACGTGACTAAGGTACGGAGCTTCCTTTATCTGATGAATGACCTTGCGATAGAAATCACCACTAATCAAATGTACAGTAGCTTTAGGACCAAACACCAAGTGAGCAGATATGTAGAGTCTGTCAAATTTCGATGTTAACTTAGATATGGGGTAATATAGCAAGCTCTGTCTCGGTAGGAGAGTAAGCATCCAGGTTATGTCAGAGATATTCCACTTCATAACCTTGAACTCTGCCTTATAACCAACTAAGTAGCCGAGTAGTACATACTCTTTATCACTTGGTCTAAATAGTTCCTCCATACTCCTAGCAAAATCCCTCATCAATACTAAATTAATTCTCCTACCGCGAAAGTACATCACGACAGTAGCCACAGCAACAATAGCAACGACAAGTAACATCAAGTACTCGAACATGTTACCACCTCAACAAAAACTCACCCTAGTCCTTTCAGGAATTGAAAAATAGATAAAAATTCGCACTGTAATCCATATTTAGGGATACACTTGACTACACTCGCTCCGATAGCCAGAGGTAGGAAGTATCTCGGTATGGCATTGACTATAATTGGAGCAATTCTCGTGGCATACGCTATTGCCATTGGTGGATTAACAGGTTCCATAATTGGCGCTACAGCATACGCAGCCACCATAGGGTGGCTTTGTGTAATGGTTGGTCCTTGGCTTTGGTTTGGAGAGGTACCTAGAACAGTTCTTGAGAGAGTTAGAGCTGAGGTAGCTAAGTTGAAGAGAGCTGAGAGGTGAGGTGTATGGGATTCACTATAGTTAATTCTGCTCTCCTCGTAATCCTTGCTATCATAATCTACGGAGTTTGCTACGTACTCTATGGAAGAAAGCTACTCGAGAGGAGAGTTGTCAGAGCTGATCCAACAAGATTAACACCAGCGTGGACTAGGTTCGATGGTATCGACTACGTACCAGCCAACAAGTACGTACTATACGGACATCACTTCGCTAGCATAGCAGGTGCTGGACCTATTGTGGGTCCAGCAATAGCCATGGTCTATGGATGGCTACCTTGCCTCATATGGATTTGGTTCGGTAACGTGTTCATAGGTGCAGTACACGACTACCTAGCACTAATGGCATCTGTAAGATACGACGGTATGTCAATTGCCTATATTACCGAGAAGATAATTAGTAAGAGAGCTAGGTACATCTTCGCAATAT
>CAZYGV010000222.1:0-1693 GCA_964647155.1 uncultured Thermoproteales archaeon
TCAAAAAACGAATCATCTAGGTAGTAGTCGATGAATAACTCAGCCTTCCTAGCAGTAGCTTTCCTACCACCGAGATTCGTGATGTTTGCAGTCAATTTCTCAATGAATTTCTTCTTACTCCAATAACCTCCGAGAGTGATATCGTTATTGACTTCCTGGTAAATACCCCGTAACTGAGTCTGTTTACTAACCCTCTTACCTCCAGTAACATACTCCATACACGTAATCTCAAGGTAATCCCCGTAGGTACTCCAAGATAGATTAGCTAACTTAGCTATGACAGATGCTATGAGTGGAGGAGATATCCTAATGGTATCCGAAGGTACTACATAATCTCGATAGAATGGAACATAGTCAACACCTGTATGGTCAAACACAATCACTGAGTAATCAGTTTTCTTAAGGATCTCATCTATGAGAGCCTTTATGAGACGTGACTTACCTGTACCAGTAGCACCGAAAACACCGACGTGGTAGGTTAAGTACTTTGGATCAAGTGGTAGTACCCAATCACTGAACTTATGTACTCCAACTTCGAGAGCATTATCAACCCTCAGGAACTTACTCAAGTACTCACCTCTCTCAACTAGGTAAACCTTTGATCCAGGAAATGGTGCGTGGACACATTCGTGAGCAGTACCCTCCCTAGTATCTAGCTCAGCATAGAGAAGAGCTACTACATTGGTAAATGTATAGAGTTCACTCTCACTAATTAGCTCTGGGTAATCTACATAGACAGTTCTTACCCTTTCACGAAGAAATGGTTCATACCTTGTCAACTTCCTCAACACACCGAGAAAGAGAGTACTTGGGTAATGTGTGTCGTGAATTACCACGAGCTGTTCATCTGATATCATGTGCTCATACTTCTTGCTGATGACAACAGGTACCGCGTATGCAGTTGCTCCACTTGCTACAAAACCAATCTCTGTTCCAATACCCTCAAGTATGCGTGTACAGTAACTCATTACTAAAACCCATCTAGATGTTAGGTCAAACTCTGTGATAAGGTTGTCTTGCAGAAAAAGAGAAGTAGCTTAGGTACCTGAGGTTGATAAGGTGACTTAAGTGGATGTAGCTATGTACCTAGCACTGACATCGTCCATAGCTGTAATGGAGCTAGGTGACAAGACTCAGCTAACAGCTATAGCTCTTGGTCTAGTTCACAGAGGTAGGACTTGGAGAGTGCTTACGTACTTACTCCTCTCCATACTCATTGTATCTATAGTAAATGCTATCCTCGTACAGCTACTACTCAACCTACCTCATCAAGTACAGGGTCTCTTTGAACTTTCAGCAGGTATCTACCTGGCGTACCTACTAGCTAGGAGCTTTAAAGAAGTGAGTTCAGGAGCTATGATAGGTAACCTAGGTAAGCTACCTATAGTCTTCACATTAATGGAGTTAGGCGATAAGACACAGATAACCTCAATTACACTCGGTCTAATAGGTAGGAGAGTACTTGAGGTATTCCTAGCAACTTTCACAGCACTCACCCTCGTTGACGTACTTAGCTTCCTAGCAGCATCCCAGATATCGAGTGTACTAACTAGCTATAGAAGGTACGTAATAACAGTAGCTGCAGTAGCGTTGATCTCAATTGCACTTTACTGCATAGTCCATGGAATACTACTTCTTCAGCACTAGATCAAGCAACTCTGTAAGAGAACTAATTGTAAGGGGAGATTTCCTC
>CAZYGV010000223.1:0-1313 GCA_964647155.1 uncultured Thermoproteales archaeon
CATTAGGTCTATCAGTGCTAGGTCTTGGAAGACCATCTCTATACCTGCTGCTCTTGCTTCCCTTGGTGAGGACCACCTAACCTTTCTACCCATGTACCATATCTCTCCCCTATCTGGTGGGAAGACACCCATTATGATCTTAGCTAATGTCGACTTACCAGCACCGTTATCACCAACTAGCCCCATCACCTCTCCCTTATTTAGGCTAAAGCTAACACCTCTCAAAGCCACAACTCTACCGAAGAACTTCCAAACATCAACAACTCTGAGAATCTCCTCACCACTCATTGAAGTCACCTGTAGTGTAAAGTTACGTTAAATATAAATAACTTTTTACTTTGCAATTACTCACAATCGAACTTAGTTTATCTATAGAGGAGTACTTTTCTCATGACGAAGTAGTCTATAATTGCTGCTATGACTAGCACGATACCTACGAATGCCTTATACCAGTAGAGTGGTGCTCCTGCTAGTACTAACCCTATTCTGAAGGTGGATAGTGTTACTGCTCCGAAGAATGCACCTGAAATACTGCCGAAACCACCAAAGAGTGAACAGCCACCAACTACAGATGCTGCAATTGACTCAAGTTCAAGACCGTAGCCTACTGATGGGTCAAAGACACCCAATCTACCTAGTGAGAAGCAACCTGCTAGTCCTGCTGTAACTGACGATATTGCGAAGTTCATGATCTTCACAAATCTAACCCTAACACCTAGTGCACGACTAACGTATGGATTACCACCTGCTGCATAGCACCAGTTACCGTACCTAGTTCTCCTGAGTAGTACCTCAAGCACAATAACTATACCGATGAACCATAGTATAGCTGTTCTAAATCCTCCACCTAAATTACCGTTCAGTATGAAGAGTAGGTACGGATTTGCTTTGTACACCTGAACAACACCACCAGTTACGTAGAGTACTAGACACCTCAGTATGAACATGAATGCTAAACTGACGATAAATGAGTGTACACCCGAGAGCACAGTCACTAAACCAATTACACTACCTATTCCAGCCATAGTTAGTAGGGAGAGTATCAGTGCCTGTGTTGGTTCTAGACCACTGTTCGATAGTATGATTACGAGGACAGGACATAGGGCATATATTGAGCTAACGGCTAGGTTGAACTCTCCAGATATCATGAGTAACGCCACACCAGCAGTTATGACACCCAGTTCAGCAGCTACAGAGAGTACACTAGCAATCGTTGTAGGACTTAGGAACATAGGGTTTAGTGCTGTAAACGCTATGACGATAGCTACTAGACAGCTTATGGGAGCTATCTCAGGTTGAAGTAGAAGTTTCCT
>CAZYGV010000223.1:1323-1689 GCA_964647155.1 uncultured Thermoproteales archaeon
TTTCCTAAGAGTCGATAGTTCCTGTCTACCAGATCCTTGGCCCTGCACCTTTACTTCATCCATGTGTCTCCCTCCCAACTACATGTTTGGTGCTATAGCAACCTTAATCGTCTTACCTTCAATTGCCTTCTCAATAGCTTCCTTCACCTTCTCGAGAGGATATATGTGGGTTACAATCTTGTGGAAGGGTATTCTATTCCTGTACTTCCTCATCAACTTCAGTGCTACGTAGTATCCTTGATGTGGGTGATTTGTTATACCCATTATTAGTGCGTTCTTGTGTGAGATTAGCCTAGCAGGATTGAACGTAATAGTCTTACCAACATCAATGAATACACCGACAATGAGCAGCATACCACCCTTATC
>CAZYGV010000224.1:0-1685 GCA_964647155.1 uncultured Thermoproteales archaeon
CTTCAACTAAACCACTGTAGCCAGTACCTATGACTAGGTACTCAATATCTTCATTAAGTAAATCACAAATATCCTCAAGACATACCCTATGACCTTCTCTTCTCCACCAATTCTCTATTACCCTAGTTGGTGTCACTATGAGGTCCCTGAAGTATCTCTTACCACCTATCACTATGGTGCCGAAGTCATAGTGCTCAACCAACTTCATGATATCACTTCATGGATAAGTCTTTCCCGTATGTAGGATTAAAACTTTATTGGCTAAATCAACTAGCTCTCTAGGTACTTTCTTACCGATGACTAGTGTCGATATTCCTTCCTCAATTAATTTTCTAGCTATGTAAACTACATTACTCAATTTACATCTACTTACTTCTTCAGTGGGTACTTCGATTACTGCAATACTTGGTCTAATTAAGTCAAGCTTTACCTTCAAGACATTGGCATCACTATTAATTACGAGCATATTCACTCCAGCTCTCTTCAATGATGTTGCTACAAAGCTCTCCCCATTGCTTACTACGAGGACACTACGAACGCTTCGTACTTGATCCAGTAGGAGCGGTATACAGGCCTCTATGTCTGATATCATGATCTGTAGCTGTGATCTCTTCATTTTCTCCCTACACAGAGTTCTACGTGTCGACTATATGTTAGTTATGGAGATTCTCGATGTGTAAACTATGGAACTTGACCCCAATTTGTCCTGAGTAAACCTTTTATGAGATCTCTTGAAAGAGGCTACACATGAGGTTAGTGTTCATAGGACCACCCGGCATTGGCAAGGGTTCTTACGCTAGTGAACTGTCGAAGAGGTATGGTATTCCACACATCTCTACTGGCGATATCTTTCGTGAGGAGATTAAGCGTGGTTCAGAACTCGGTAGGTTAGTTAAGGAGTATGTTGAGCGCGGTGAGTTGGTTCCTGATGAGATTGTGATTGAGGTTGTTAGACGTAGGTTGTCTATGGATGACTGTAAGAGGGGGTTCATTCTCGATGGTTTTCCAAGAACTCTTAGACAAGCTATTGAGTTGGATAGGATTGTAAAGATCGATCTGGTGCTTAATTTCGTAGCTCCTGATGAGGTCATTATTGAGAGATTGAGTGGTAGAAGGATTTGTCGAAATTGTGGTGCTATATACCATATCAAGTTTAGACCTCCTAGAGTTCCTGGCAAGTGTGATGTATGTGGTGGTGAGCTATATCAGAGGGAGGATGATAAGCCTGAAGTCATTAGACATAGGTTGGAAGTATATAGAGAGCAGATGAGACCAATCATCGAGTACTACAGGGAGAAGGGTATTCTAGTTGATGTTGATGCTACGGGTCCTGTTGAGGATGTTGTTAGAAGATGTATTGAGGTTCTGCGTAGGTATGGTCTAGTGAGGGAATAGTTAATGTGTTCTCATACCTTAAAGGTGCGTACTATAGATGATCTTTTTGCTGCTGTTCCTAAAGGTTCATTAATTCTCATTAAAGGTGCTTCAGGTACAGGTAAGACAACTCTTGCAGCACAGTTCGTATATCATGGAGCATTGAGAGGAGAAGTAGGTCTCTATGTGAGTACGTATGAGAGGAGGGATGAGTTTCTCGAGCACATGGCTAGTATGGGCATGAACTTTAAGGAATTTGAGAGGAAGAACTTATTCTACTACATTCACGTACCTATACCTCGTGAAGTTAA
>CAZYGV010000225.1:0-1682 GCA_964647155.1 uncultured Thermoproteales archaeon
GTATGCCTCTTACCTCCCTACCGCCTTTAAGTTTCACTAGGACCGTTGTTCCAATACTCTTTGCTAGTTCCTCAGTCATAGAAGGCATTACAGACACACTCCGGTCTTAAGTTAATCACGAGTTGTTATAAGCTTTATCTCAACCTCATTGCATCTAAGTTTGCTAGTATAGCTGTCTTAATTCTAAACAATCTCTCAATAGCTATTGAAAGATCGAATATCTTGCTCCTCTCTCCGTGACAGAGTATTATCCTCTCAGGTCTAGGTTCGATGTTCTTGACATAGGCTAGTAACTGTGATCTATCACTATGTCCTGAAAATCCATCAACCTTATACACCTCCATCTTGACCTTGATCACCTCCAACTTCCCTTCAGGACTCATCATGTGGACTTCCCTAAGACCTTCAAGAATTCTCCTACCAAGAGTACCCTCAATCTGGTAACTGACGAAGATAAGGCTATTTCTCGGATCATCTGCAAGGTACCGGAAGTACTCCATGACGGGACCACCAGTTAGCATTCCGGAGGTAGCCATGATGATACAGGGTTCCTTCTGCTGAGCTATCTCAATTCTCTGACTGGGGGAAGTTACTGCTGTGAAGTACTCGGAGACAAAGGGATTCTCATCCCTGTAGATCTTCTTCTGTAACTCCTTACTGAGGTATTCCGGAAAAGCTGTATGTATTGCAGTCGCCTCGATAAGCAGACCCTCAATGAATACAGGTACTGCAGGTAGCTTACCACTCTTCATAGCTTCATCCAGAACCACCATTATTTCCTGAGCTCTACCGACACTGAGGACAGGTATGAGCACCTTACCACCACGCTCAAGAGTCTTCCTAACAATGTCTATGAACGTGCGCTCAGTCTCCTCTCTAGATGGCATCTTATCCTCTCTACCACCATACGTACTCTCCATTATGAGTACCTCAACTCTTGGAAACTGATAAGCAGCCTTATCTAGCAACCTCGTTTTACCAAACTTGAAGTCACTAGTGTACACTATGTTACAGAGACCATTACCTATGTGTAGGTGAGCTATAGCTGATCCAAGTATGTGACCAGCTGGATACAGCGTCAACTTAACGTCAGGTGCTACATCAGTTACCTCACCATACTCAAGAGGTATCACGTGAGCTAGTGCATCCTGTACATCCCTCTTACTGTATATCGGTACCTTACCCTCCTTCTCAGCAACCTCAACATAGTCATTCAGTGCGAGTGCCATGAGGTAGAGAGTTGGTTGTGTGCAGTAGACTGGGCCCTGATAACCATACTTGAAGAGGTACGGTAGAAAACCACAGTGATCTAGATGTGCATGCGTTATGACTATTGCATCTATTTTATCTAGATCGAATTCCTCGACATCTATGTATGGGTACTCCTCAGTATATCCAGGCTTTATACCACAGTCGAGGAGTATGTTACTCTCCTTCGTCTGAACAAGTATCATGCTTCTACCAACTTCCTGAAAACCACCGAGAGCAACAATCCTAACACGGTAATCCCTAAGCAGCACTAGATCTCTATGAATTCTGTGTCCTAACCTCATCAACATGTCCTTCCTCTCATCAGCTCTAGAGTAGAGGAGTTCCCTAACCTGTCTCACGATCTTAGACTCAAAAGCAGCAGCTCTCAAGACCTTCGGTCTCCAATTAGTTATCGAAGCAATTTGCTTCAG
>CAZYGV010000226.1:0-1680 GCA_964647155.1 uncultured Thermoproteales archaeon
GATCCACTAGATCAAGTATAGTGCTATAATCTAGATCTACGTAACTTCTTAACTCAATTAAGTGATTTAGCAACTCATCACTACTTCCAAAGTACTTTGCAGCTGTTTCAGGTGAAAATACCCATTGCTTAGCATCAACATCAAAGGTAGCTACCTTTCTAACCAGCTGTAGGTACTTCTCAAAATCCTCCTTCCCAAGATACCTCCTCGGTCTAAATACATAGGTTTCAGAATTCACAAACTCACCATTAGTCTATGAACTTTCCATGATGAATCTTGTCGATTATATAGTCGTGGAGGAACTTAAATCCATGAGTACTTAGTGCCTCAATCTCAACCTTCTTCTTCAACTTCAAGAATAGCTTAAGCTCCTTCTGCCAATGTGGTGATTGAAACCATGGGTACTTCATTAACTCAGTAGCTCTCTTTATGTCCCTATCAGTTGCAGCTATGACATACTCATCAGATATCCTGTACTCAATAATGTCACTCGTCGTTAATCCAATGAACTTAGCACCAGGACAAGCAAGTCTCTCACTCTCGTAACTAAGTGCTATTGAACCACTCTTGTACACACTGTAGATGTACCATCCATATGGATCAGCATCAGTCAGTATGTAGACGGGTAACTTATACTCCTCCCAAAGCCTACGTAGCATTCTTCTAGTAGCTCTATCAGGCATACCCTTAGCAGTTATGAGAATACAGTTCTCTCTCTTCCAGAACTCCTCCCTATTAAGTCTCTGGAAAATAGCATCCTTCTCAACACAGAGCACATACGTAGCCTCAATCTTAACTATCTCCAAATCATCAGGATTTGGAGGAAGACCAAAGGCACCCTCACCCATCTTCGTACAGTCAATTTCGTAACCCCTAGACCTGACGACTATTGGACCAACCATCTTACCCTTGACATCAGCTGAAATACCCATCTCCTCTCTGAGTAAACCAGTAGCTACCTCAATATCCTGAAGAACAGCATTTGACTCAGTTTGCTCATCCCAAGTATTCTCCTTCTGCTTCCTACCTAAGTGATCAATGAACTCTATCGTGTGCTTACCGTGGTAGTACAGATCTCTTATCGTAGGGTAAACCCCTTCCCTAATAGCTTGAACTAAGAGCTTAAGCATAAGTACTGTCTGCATGAACTTTCTCGCTTCCTTCATGTCGAAGAGTTCTCTCCTGAATTTAGCTGGTCCAAGTAGTAGCATCTTCCTCTCTGGGTCCCATACTGTATTGCTTAGTGTCCTCGATGGTATTTCCATGTATGGAGGTTGCTTATTCTCAATCTGCTCCAGTAACTTCAGTGCGAACTCCTCCAATCTCCTTAGAGCTTCATCTCTCTTATTCACAGGAAATCCCCCAGTAAGTTCTTTCTAACTCCGTAGAAAAGCCCCTATAAGCCTTCCAGTAATACATTGACTGGTATTGCTGTGGTACCTCCATACCTCGCTACCTAGCTACCTCTGAGCTTTGCTTCGAGGATATCTATGAGGTTCTTCTCAATGTGTGCTTTATCCTTACCAGTTATGTAGGATAGTGCTGATGCTACTTCGGGTAGATACTTCATGAAGGTAACTCTTTTGAGTGCTAGTTCAAGCTCCTTCTCCTTCTTAGTTATGTACATTCTCAGCTTCCTAGCACATTCTCTAAGAGCAGCCTCTATCTCCTCTTCAAGTT
>CAZYGV010000227.1:0-1672 GCA_964647155.1 uncultured Thermoproteales archaeon
TTGGGTCAAGATGTTTACAAAGAGAGGCTCCTCACCATGACTACTAAACAGGATAAGTACGAGAAGTTGTGTGAGTTAGGTAGGAGGAGGGGTTTCTTCTGGTCATCTAGTGAGATCTACGGTGGTGTAAGTGGCTTCATAGACTATGGTCCACTTGGTACTTTACTTAAGAAGAATATCGAGGAGAAGTGGAGAGAATGGTTTGTTAAGAGGCATCAAGACTTCATAGTTGAGATAGAGACTCCAGTAGTAATGCCTGCCATAGTCTTTGAAGCTTCAGGACACGTGGAGCACTTTACTGACTACATTGTTGAGTGTAGTAGGTGTGGTAGGAAGTATAGAGCAGATCACTTGATAGAGGATTTAACTGGCTTAACAGGTCTTGAGGGTAAGACAGCAGATGAACTTACCGAGATAATTAGAAAGTACGGCATTAAGTGTCCAGAGTGTGGTGGAGAATTTGGGCCTGTTAAGAAGTTTAACCTACTCTTCAAGACTACGATAGGTCCATACAGTGATAACATAGGTTATGCAAGACCAGAGGCTGCGCAGGGTATGTTTGTTAACTTCCACAGAATCTATGAGATGATGGATAGGAGGTTACCGCTCGGTATTGCTCAGATAGGTAAGGTCTTGAGGAATGAGATATCACCTAGACAAGGACCGATTAGGCTTAGAGAGTTCACAATAATGGAACTTGAGCTGTTCTTCGACCCACAGAACCCATCTTGTCCTCTAATCGATGAGGTTAAGGACGTTAAGCTAAGGTTACTGACATGTGAAGACATTAGGGAAGGTAAGAGAGAACCTAGAGAGGTAACAGTTAGGGAAGCCATTGAAAAGAAGCTCATAATGACTGAATGGAATGCGTATTTCATGGCACTAGCTAAATTGTTTATGGAGGATCTAGGTATTCCTCATGAGAAGCAGATGTTTATTGAGAAGTTACCGGAGGAAAGAGCACACTACGCAGCACAGACTTTCGATCAAGTAGTATGGACCGAGAGGTGGGGGTGGGTTGAGGTATCGGGACATGCGTACAGAACAGATTATGACTTACGTAGACACATGGAGTATAGTAAGAGAGACCTAAGAGCCTATAGAAGGCTTCCACAACCAAGAATTGAGAAGAAGTTAATTGTGAAACCAAACATTGAATTAATCAAGAAGCAATTTGGTGAAAATGCTAAGTACATTTTACGTGACTTGAGTAGGTTGAGTAGAGATGAAATTGTTCAAAGGTTAAATCAGGTAGGGTACGTTGAGGTACAGAATGTGAGGTTGAGTAGAGAATACTTCATAATTGAGGAGAAAGAGGAGAAAATTGAGGTTGAGAGATTTATACCACATGTTGCTGAGCCCTCGTTTGGTGCTGATAGAGTTACCTACGTAGTTCTTGAGTATGCATACACCGAGAAGAATGGAAGGGTAATACTTAAACTGCCTAGAGATATAGCGCCCATAAAGGTAGCTGTCTTCCCACTAGTAAAGAAACCTGAATTCGTTGAAAAGGCTAGAGAAGTGTACAACATGCTGAAGAAGTACTTCTACACAATATACGATGATGAAGGCACCATAGGTTGGAGGTATGTTAAGGCAGATGAGATAGGTGTACCAATTGCAATAACAATTGATGGACAGACACTACAAGATAACACGGTAACTCTTAGAG
>CAZYGV010000228.1:0-1636 GCA_964647155.1 uncultured Thermoproteales archaeon
GAAATGATTGAGAAGGCTAAGTCCGTGATGAAAGGTGCAGGTCAGAGAGTTTCCATAAGCTACTTCACGTCACTTAATGAGGCGCTAAGTGATGTAGATGTGGCAATTGCTCTTAGCAGATACGCACGTCTCAATGAAGAGGATCTAATCAAGATACTAGATACCTGTATTCGAAATGATAAGAGGATTTGTTTCCTCATAGGTAATGAGTACAAAGGCTTAAGTATTGAAGCACGCGAGAGAGCAAACTACATAGTTAGGCTAGGTCCTGAGTATGGTTTTTCGCTCAGAGGTGTAGCTGCTCTAGCATATGCACTAGGAATTTACGCAACAGTTAAGTTAGGGATTAAACCACTACACTACGGAATGGCCCCGTAGCCTAGCCTGGAAGGGCGGCGGCCTTCGGAGCCGCAGGTCCCGGGTTCAAATCCCGGCGGGGCCGCTAACTACCTATACTCCACGGTGATACTGTGGCTGACGAGTATCGTCAACTCCTCAATCTACTTAGGAGTAGTGAAGTAGCTGGTACTATAGTGAAGGACATAGAGAGGTTGTCTAAGGGCATTGACTATGTTAAGATAGTTCATGTCTGTGGTACTCACGAACATACAATATCTAGGTTTGGTATTAGATTAGTACTGCCTAAGAACGTTAAGTTAATTGCCGGTCCCGGTTGTCCAGTCTGTATCACACCTGCTAGTGAGATCGATGCTGTTATTGAGTTAGCTCTTTCTGGAGTGACAGTACTTACGTTCGGTGATATGCTTCGTGTACCTGGAAGTAGGTTATCTCTCTTTCAAGCTAGGAGTAGGGGTGCTGATGTGAGGATTGTCTATAGCTTTCTTGACGCAATTAAGGTAGCTAGATCTGAACCAGATAAGGAGTTCATTTTCTTTGCAATTGGTTTTGAGACAACAGCTGCAACAGTAGCACCGTATATAGCACTCGGTAAGGTACCTGAAAACCTAAGTCTCTTTGTCTCCCATAGATTGATACCTCCAGCTATGGAATTCATGTCGCTACTTAGACATGGAGCTGATGCATACATAGCTCCGGGTCATGTATCTACAATAATCGGATGTAAACCCTACGAGGTATTTCCTAAGGTATATAAACAGAGTGTTGTCATTGCCGGATTTGAACCTCTTGATGTTTTACTTGCTGTGAAAACGATACTGGATTTAACTAAGCGAGGAGAAGTCAAGCTAGTTAATGAGTATAGTAGGGCTGTCAGGTACGAGGGTAATGTCTTAGCTCTTAAGTACATGTACCGTGTCTTTGATGTCGTTGACGGTGCTTGGAGGGGTATTGGCGTGATTCCTCAGTCTAAGCTATGTCTGAAAAGTGAGTATCGTAGGTATGATGCTGTGGAGAAGTATGGAATTAGTATTTCACGTGGTGTAGATGTTAGGCCAGGCTGTAGGTGTGGTGATGTGATTATTGGTAGGGCTGTTCCAACTGATTGTCCGTACTTTGCTAAGGTATGTACACCAAATAATCCACTAGGACCGTGTATGGTCTCGATGGAGGGTACTTGCCGTATTTGGTATCAGTTTGAGAGAATGAGAGGTGAGGTGTCTGAGAGGGAACGAATTACTGAGCATTTACCTAACTCGTCTTCGTAGGTTTTACAGAG
>CAZYGV010000229.1:0-1630 GCA_964647155.1 uncultured Thermoproteales archaeon
ATTGCAATAACAATTGATGGACAGACACTACAAGATAACACGGTAACTCTTAGAGATAGAGATACATGGATACAGATAAGAGCACCAGTAAAGAAGCTACCTGAGGTACTTATGAAGTACTTCAGCGACAAATCAATAAGCTTTAGTGACCTAACTAAATTTATCTAGCTAGTAGAGATACATAGCATAGGTTAAATTGTGGTAACTTAGAGAACTCTAGGTGGGTGATTCTGTGTCAATAGCACAACCCAGAAGAGAGAAAAGATTGAGAGTTAGGAGAAAGGATGTTGTTGAGAAAGGTTGGGCTAAAATGAATCCTAAGGCTATTCAGTATCTGAATATAAAGGATAAAGTTGAGATCGTGGTATCAGGTGGTGGTGGCGCAGGACCAAAGAAATTAGTACTAAACGTACTGGCATCTAATGATGTTCCAGAGAATGAGGTTTGGTGCAATGCGGATGAATTAAAGACTCTAGGTATAGCAGATAACACTATAGCTACTGTTAGGGCACCTTTAAAACCAGTTCAGTGATTCCATGAAATCAAAGATACAAGCACTTCTCGTAGGTTCTAGAGTTATAGTACTTGACATTGAGAAAGCTAGGGAGCTATTTCAAAGGGGTTTCTTTGGGAAGTTTGTAGGAGTAGACAAGGTAAAACCTAGTGAGGTCAGTAAGGTAGCGAAACCTCTCGAACTTTCACTACTGGAAGCGCTGTACCTACTTGATGAGGGTAGAATTGAGGTAGTGAACATTAACGGCAAGGCACTAAGTAGAGACGAGTTGTTAGAGGTTGGTAGGAAGTACATAGCAAATTTCGATCTACTCTACGAAGTCTATAGAGATCTCAGATCTAGAGGATACGTCGTCAGGACAGGACTTAAGTACGGTACTTACTTTGCCGTGTACGAGAAGGGACCAGGTATAGATCACGCACCATACCTAGTACACGTACTAGAGTCTGGTAGCAAGCTCGAACCCCTTGACATAATTAGAGCAGGTAGACTATCGCACACTGTTAGGAAGAAGTTCATACTAGCTTACAGAGATAAGATCTACGGTAAGGTAAATTACTTGGTTCTCTCATGGTTCACACCATAGACTCTTAAACAAAACTCAATGAGATACCATGAGAAATGAAGGGTTGGAGTACAAGATTAAGTACCTAGAACCTCTAAGGGAACAGATACTAGAGCTAGATATCAAGAACAGTGAATTTTTCATAAGGGTCTTAGCAGCTACAGGAATAGTCAAGAAGTTACCACTTCCCACAAAGCTCTTCACAACATATTTCTTTGCACTACTCTATCGATACAAACGTATACTCAGAGCAAGTACACTGTCATTAGCTAAGGACTTATCAGTAGTATTCAATCATCTTGGTGATCCACTAAATGAACTCGAGAACTACAGAGATCCTGAACTACTAGAAGCAGCAATAGACCACACACGATATGCATACAGATTAGATGGTAGGATACGCGATAGAGCAATCACATCACTAACCCTACTCGCTGAAGCACTGAGTAAGCTTCAACGGGTACTCAAGTACGAAGACATTAATGACATAGCACTCTTCACTCAATACTTCAGAGCAATCCTACTCGAATTACTACCTATAACATTACCAC
>CAZYGV010000230.1:0-1625 GCA_964647155.1 uncultured Thermoproteales archaeon
ACTACTGTCATGGAACATAACAGTAATTTACTTCCATGGATGCACGTTGCTAAGGCTAAGAAAGCAAGGTTGGTGATAGTAGACATAACTGATGAAGGTGAGCTAAATTATGAGCAATTAAGTGAGGTCATTAGTGAGAGAACTAAGGTGGTAACAATTACACATGCGTCAAATGTTCTAGGTACGGTCAATGACTTAAAGACTATTGTCAAAATTGCACATGAGGTTGGT
Source organism: uncultured Thermoproteales archaeon (assembly GCA_964647155.1). GTDB lineage: Archaea > Thermoproteota > Thermoprotei > Thermoproteales > B15-G16 > B15-G16. Next base: position 232 of record CAZYGV010000230.1, read on the forward strand.
GCTGTAGTTGTTGTAGATGGTGCGCAGTCAGTTCCTCATATGGAGATAGATGTTAGAGATCTAAATATTGACTTCCTAGCATTCAGTGGTCATAAGATGCTTGGGCCCACAGGAATTGGTGTTCTCTGGGGTAGATTGGACTTTCTTCAAGAAATGAAACCACTTAAGCTCGGTGGTGGTACTGTTAAGGAGGTTACAACATGCTCTATAACCTATGAGGATCCTCCGAGGAGATTTGAAGCAGGTACACCGAATATAGCAGGTGCAATAGGTCTTATGGAGGCTGTAAAGTATCTCATGAAGTTAGGTATGAATGAAGTTCACAAACATGAAACTGAACTACTTAGGTACACATTCAAGCTGTTTGAGGAGGAACTCGGTGAATCAACTGTTGTATATGGTCCGAAAAATCCTGAGAAGAGATGTGGTATAGTTACATTTAATGTACGTGGTTTAGACCCCTACACGGTGGGTAAGCTGCTCGATGAATATGGTATTGCTGTGAGAGCTGGTACGCACTGTGCTCACCTACTTCATCAGAGGCTTGGTATTGAAGGTACTGTAAGAGCAAGCTACTACGTGTACAACACCAAGGAGGAAGTAGAGTACCTGGTTCAAGCTCTTCGCGATATAGTACAGAATAGAATTCGTAGATAACACTACAGGCTATCTTAACTCAATTAACCACTTTTTAGCTGCTCTCCTCACCTAGCAGAAGACAAAAGTCATGAAGTAGAGTCTCAAGAATTCTCTACTTACTAAATCAGTGGCGAAAAGATTCTTCACCACTCAAGCCTCCGGGTTTTCATCACCTAACCATGACATTAATGAAAGCTCTGGTAACCGTGATTATTTAGGTTAGAGCACTACCCTTAAATGTGTTTAAAGATCTTTGATAATGGTGTCGTTGCTAGTACCGATCTCGGTCAGGAACATCGTATCTTACCTATCGCTCACTCTCTTGGTTACATGCATTTTTCTTGGAATATCTGGTCTCGTAGGTCTGCTCTACGGTGCTGCTATTGGATCTATTAAGGAGCTGTATTCTGGATCTATGCTACTCCTAGAAGGTACACTAGGTGCTATGTTGCTCTACCTAATCTACATATCTACAAGAATTGAGAGACCAATTACGGTTCTCGAAGCATTCCTAATAGTTGTACTCACTTGGTTAACTTCACCATTTATAGCTGCTATACCCTTTGCTGTGATCTCAGGATTATCTCTTCTAGATGCTATGTTTGAGGCAGTAAGTGGTTTAACAGGAACTGGCTTGACAGTTATGTCACATATAATAGAGACTCAACCTGTATCTATTAAGCTTCTTCGCGGTTTCCTCCAGTGGTATGGTGAGATGGGTATTGCTGTTGCTGCAATAGCTATATTCTCTAGAC
>CAZYGV010000231.1:0-1618 GCA_964647155.1 uncultured Thermoproteales archaeon
TGGGTACTATATAGCTAGATACATCCGAGTTAACTGAGATAATAGTACCCTCACTCTCTTTCACATGAAATGAAGGAGGAGAGAAGTGTAGTTAAGGTACTTCGCTTAACTGCATCAGCTACGGTCATTACACTAGTTGTAGCAGCTCTAGACATAATCGTTGTTGAGTACGTAGCTAAGAGAACCATTGTATTGACATTGAGAAAACTACCTGGGGGAATATCGTACCTCACATACCTACGGTATACTCACCTAGATGAGTGTCTCGTGTACTGGCACACAACACTAGCACTCTTACCACCTACCATGCTAATGCTGATCTACATTATCAGCAAGGTTTTGAAGGCAAGTTTAAACCTACTACCTATTCTCGAGACCATAGCACTAGCAGAGATTCAACTAGTATCCGGACTAGAGGATATATTCTACTTCGTAATACAGCTAAAAACACCACCACAGGAATTCCCCTGGTTAATAGATAAGGCAACAGGCTACATAGCTAGAGTACTGGGATATGATACCGTTCCATTGACAATCCTATTATTACAGACGATCTCACTAAATGCAGTAGCGATAGCGCTAACTTACCTACTTGAAACCTATGTGCAGAGAAGGAGGATCATGAGAAGAAGTCTACACACCTGATCAACACCTCAATGAATATACATGTGAACTTCAGTTAGGTATCCCAGTATGTGCCCTAGGTACTTGCTCTACCGCGTTGGTGGTGGTGATGAATTACTTAGGAGATTTCGTAATAATTCATGGAAGTACCTAGATAATGTGAACGCTACTCTCCTAGCTGTACTATCTCGTAGTGGGATGACTGCAGAGGAGTTGTCCTACATCGTCACTCTTCCTGTAGCTGATGTAGTTACTAGACTTCAACAGCTTCTTCACGTCGGTTTAGTTGTTCAGAGAGGTAGTGTCTATTCAGCTACTGTCCCTGTTATGCTATGTAGGGATTACAGAGTGGTGGAGAGAAGGTTGAGAGCTATTGTTGAGAGCCTTATTCACGTTATTGAGAGAAGGTTGCCGGAGATAGAGGAGATATACTCTAGATGTAGATTAACTCGTACACACTCCTTTAAGGATGTAGCTCACATCATTGTTGATGCTCTACTTCTGGACTTTACACTACTTATGTGTTTGGAGCTTGAAATGCTTAAGAGAGGACTCTACAGGTACTGGACTGAAGAGCAGGTGATACTACCCTTCTTTGGTTTCGAGGTATGTAGTGGTTGGAAGAATTTTGGTGTTAACTCATACGTTATTGACGATTTCGGTATATCTGTGATTCACTCGTCCTTTGTTAGGAGGGAGATTTCTCTTCAGGAACTAGTAAGTGAGCTACTTAGTGAGGAGGTTAGGAATGTTCTACGCCGTTACTTCTTCACAGGCCCACATCCAGACTCTCTACCCATTATCTACAGTGATGATAGGAGAATCCTAACTAGTACTCTCCTCCCAATCGGTAGTGAGCTAGCTGAAACCATTGTCTCGAAGTTTGATATCTTTTTAACACTCTTTGACGAGCTAGAGTTCTCTCGAATTCAGAGAGGTATTGGTGATTTCTTTGAAGCTACGCTCCACTACCTAATAGCTTATGTACTTGAGG
>CAZYGV010000232.1:0-1615 GCA_964647155.1 uncultured Thermoproteales archaeon
ATTCAGCGATTAGAGGAAGAGAGGAGGAAGTATGTAGTGCTTCGTGATAGGTTGATGGATTTGATCAAGTTTCTTGAGCATTACGACGAGGGTAGTGGTGAAGTAGGTGTTTCTGAGGAGTAAGTCCATAGGTAAGGTCGTTAGAGAACTTGAGAAGACTTTAGATGAGCATACTACAAAGCACACTACAGACCTTATACCTCAGCTAAGGACTAAGAATTCAGTAAATAGTCTGATGAATAACAGTGGGCAAACCATCAACTATGTGGTGGAGGTGTACTCTGGTCATAGCTATCACATATACCTGGATAGACGGGAGGTAGTAATATATCCATCTACCGTAGACGATGTATGGGGTCCTCTCAAGGCATTGATTGATAATCCAAACATCTATGAGTTCTTCATAGCAGGTGAAATAGGTGTATCACATAGGAAATATGGTAGGTTAAGAGCTGTATTCCCAACATTTAGTAGAGAGGACATAGCGAGAGCAATTCTAAACCTAGCAATACACTCTCGATCTAGAGTATCACTAGCTGAACCTACAGCAGTTAGTGAATTCTGTGGCTTTAGACTATACTTCAAGTATAGTATAGAGAGGGGTCTTGAGTTAACGGCAACCAGGGTAATAGATGTTCCTAAGCTAATGAGTATTGTTGAGCCTTTACTAGCTGCTAGGTTGATAACACTGGTACTCTCTGGAAATACTCTGATAGTTGGTCCAAGTGGTTCAGGTAAGACAACACTACTCAACTCCATACTTACTGCAGTAATCGAACTACATCCACACCTGAGAATTTGCGTAATTGAGACAGTACCGGAACTAAATCTACCTAATTCACCCTTCATCTCCAGACTACTAGCAACACCTTCGAGACCTGTAAGACAGCTACTCGAAGAAGCAATACAGTACGAAAGACCAAATCTCATAGTGTTAGGTGAGCTAACTCATGCAGATATTGACCGCTGGATTAGGATTAGAGGTATACCAACAGTGTCTACATACCATGCGACAACAATACTTAAAGCAATCAAGACCTTAAGTAATGAACTTCGTAAACACATACCAAGAGCATCGATACTGGACTACATTGATACCTTCATAGTAACTAGGGTAGTCATTAGTGGAGATTCAATCTTAAGAAAGGTAAGTGAGGTCTACATATCGAATCAACTAACTAAATCCCTAGTACCAGTCTACGTAGATGGTACGTACCTACCTGAAGACACATTCATAGACCTACTAAGGAGCTTCAGATCCATAGTGAGAGAAGATACCACAACTCTATACGAAGAGCTGAAGCAGATACATCATGTAAACTCAGCAAGGTACAGCTTTGAAGAGCTAAAGGAGGTGAAACTTCACTGAGGCTACTTAACTCCTTCAGAGAACTCATAGGTAAACTACGAAACTGGTACGTAACTCGTAGAAACTACATACAACTCCTCATAATTACAGCAACATCCCCATTACCACCAATATCAACAATTACATTCTTAAAGAAACTCGGTATCCTCAACTACATACCTAGTGAGCTAAGTGAGATCAAGCTAAGGAAGCTAAACTTCCACAATAAGTTCATAGAGGTCATCAAGTACATTAAGGAAGCACAAC
>CAZYGV010000233.1:0-1528 GCA_964647155.1 uncultured Thermoproteales archaeon
AGCAAAACTCATTGAATATCTGTCCAGGTCCATGGATAGCAGCGACAAGAGTCAACTAGGTAGTAGTCTTCAGATTCGAGTTGATGCAGCTGGTAACCTGTATTTGAGGTTCGATAAGCAACTAGCATACCGTGGTGTTGTAAAGTTGTGTGATGGTGATGACATTATCAGAGTCAAGATATCGTTTAATCTCAGAGCTAAGAAGTATGGTATTGATAAGCTCTGTAAGGAGTTGGGACTAGTTGAGTAGAAGGAGAAGATTTGTTGACATTGGTCTCAATCTACGTAACTTCTCTGCTGACGTACTTGAGAAGTTATTGAGCTTCCTCAGAGATCTAGGTTACAGTGCCTTCTCTACTAAGTTAACTGTTCAACGTAGTGAGGATTTGAGGAAGGTGATTGAGGTTAGGGATTTACTAAGAAGTATTAGTGAAGGTGTTGGTCTTGAGTACATTCCGAGAGTAGACATTGTTTCAGATAGGAAGGAATTCATTAAGCTATGTTTGAGAAATATTAGGAGATCATTTGAGCTGATTGCTGTTGGTACTTCATCTCTTGAGATTGCTAGATTTGCAGCTAGGGATAGGAGGGTAGATATTGTCTACTTCATTAGTGGTAGTAGGAGGCTTCTTGACGATGTTGAATGTAAGATGCTTAGTGAAGGTAATAAGCTACTTGAATTATCTCTTTCAAAGCTCTTACTAGACATTAGTAAGTACTTCGCAACATATAGGTACATTGTTGAGATGTGCAGCAAGTACAGTGTCAACATCGTATTTACCAGTGGAGCATCTTCAGTTTACGAGTTAAGAGCACCTAGGGAATTAGCTAGTGTATTAGTAGCTCTTGGTCTACCTGTAGAGAGAGCACTAGATGCAATTTCAAGTAATGTGTGGAGGGTTGTCGAGATTAATAGGAAGAAATTGAGGGGCATTATTGTTGCTGAAGGGGTTGAGGTAATTGGTAAGGAGAAGGAGGAGAAGGTACGTAGTTCTGAAGGTACTGAGCAGTAAGGATATTCCACTTCAACTACTTGTCAATCACCTAGAGAGATTCCGTGAAAAGCTCTTTGGACTACTGTACTGTAGGTGGGTGAACTTTAGGGTAGTTTACATAAATGAAAAAGCTCGAACACTAGTCATTCAAACCGATCACAGGTCTCTTCCCTTAGTTAGATTGCTCACATGTTTAGTGACTGAGGTTGAGAACTGTAAGGTATTGCTCTACTGCCTCAAGGTTACAGGTACTCTACGTAAGGCGAAGGCACAGGCAGATAGTATGGGTATTCAGGTGAAGTACATGGAGGATCTCTTCAGAGAACTGCTCCAAGCTACATAGTACCTCTATCGTTTATATCTTGTGTGTCAGTTATTTAACTCATTTGGTGCTCACATGAGATTGGTGTTGTAATGAGCTTGAGGACCGAGCTTCTTACTAGGTCACTACCTAGAGTAACGTATGAGAAATTAGTGAGCTACCTCACGTTACTGTATAGGGTAGGTGGTAGAGCTAGGGTAATGGATTTAGT
>CAZYGV010000234.1:0-1514 GCA_964647155.1 uncultured Thermoproteales archaeon
AGGTAGGGTAGAGAAGATACTCGGTCTAGTTAGTCCACATGCAGGGTACATGTACTCAGGACCTGTTGCTGCTCATGGGTATCTACTGCTAGCTGAAGACGGTATACCGGATACAGTCATAATAATAGGACCGAACCATACTGGTCTTGGATCCGGTGTAGCTATAATGACCGAAGGAGAGTGGGAAACACCACTGGGTAGAGTACCTATCGATACTGAACTAGCCATGGAGATTGTTAGGAAGAGTGGTGTTGTAGATATTGATGAATTAGCACATGTAAGGGAACACTCAGTAGAGGTCCAGATACCATTCCTACAGTACATCTATGGAAGTAGATTTAAGATAGTTCCAATAACGATGCTAATACAGACACTAGAGGTTGCGAGGGAATTAGGTAATGCAATAGCTGACTGCATTGCTGATAGAAATGTCATTGTTATAGCTAGCACAGACTTCACACATTACGAACCGCAGCACGTAGCTGAGAGAAAGGATAAGCTAGCTATAGACGCAATTCTTAAGCTATCAGCAGAGGAGCTCTATAGGGTGGTGCACGCTGAAGACATATCGATGTGTGGCTATGGACCAACCATGACGTTGCTAGTAGCTGCTAAGAGACTAGGTGCTAAGAGTGCTACACTGCTCAAGTACGCTACCTCAGGAGACATAACTGGTGACTACGGAGCTGTTGTTGGGTATGCAAGTATTGCAGTCTGGAAGAAATAATGTGGTGGTTATTAAGCTAGGTGGCTCCGCACTAACGGATAAGTCTAGAGGTAGCAGTGAGGTTAGAACTGAAGTACTTGAGAACGTAGCTAGTGACCTAAGGTATCTGAGGTCTAGAGGTTTTAGTGTTGTCTTGGTTACCGGTGGTGGTTATGAAGCTCATAGACTTGCTAAGGAGTATGGTCTAGGCTGTAAATACGTTGATTTCTCTAGGTTTTCAGGTGCTATCCTAACTCATATAGCTGCGGCTAACTTATGTGAGTATGTGTGTAAGTACCTATGTGAACAAGGTATTGCTGCTTCACCTCTTCACCCATTCTCAATGACTGTTCTTTGTAGATGTAATGTGGAGTACTTTCCTATTGATGTTGTTGAGCAATTACTTGCAAAAGGTGTTGTCCCTGTTCTACATGGTGATGTCTGTCCTGATCGTGAGTACAACTTCTCAATCCTATCCGGTGACGATATCGTTAAGTACCTCTGTAATGTACTGCTAGGGGTTAGGTGCTGCATCTTCTTAATGGATGTTCCAGGTATCTTACGTGATTCTGGTGATGAAATTTACTCAACTATCTACGTCTCTGAACTAGATTCCGTGGTTCATGAGGTGATGAGTAGAGGGGGGACTGATAAAACCACTGTAGTTGATGTTACTGGTGGTATTAGGAAGAAACTCTACGTAGCTAGAGATATAGCGAGGAGAGGGATCCCTGTATATTTCGCTTCTGGTTTTAGGAAGGGGGTACTGAGGTTGATTGTCGATGGTCTAGGTACTGCTGGTAAGGAT